>NZ_LSIA01000235.1:0-105532 GCF_001556015.1 Novosphingobium sp. CCH12-A3
CCGGCTATCTGGGCGAGCTTGGCGTAGGATTCCGCCCCCTCCCGCAAACGCCCCCAGGAATGTCGTGAGCGCAACAGGTACATGGTCGCATCCGCATATTCCCGACCTGCCAGGACGCGAACTGTTCCAAGGCACCCAGGTCCATTCCGCGCACTACGCCCGGCCGAGGGACTTTGCCGGGCAGACCGTGCTGGTGGTCGGCGGCGGCAACAGCGGCGCGCAGATCATGGCGGAAGTGGCACCTGTTGCCCGCGCGCTGTGGGTCACCACCCACGACCCGCTGTTCCTGCCAGACGATGTGGATGGCCGGGTGCTGTTCGAGCGCGCGGTTGCACGGATGAAGGCAGGGCCAGGCGAGACGCCTGTCGGCGGCATCGGCGACATCGTGATGGTCCCGCCGGTCAAGGAAGCCCGCGCACGCGGTGATCTGACGACCGTGCGGCCATTCGAACGGATGACCGCGACCGGCGTCGTTTGGCCGGATGGCGCGGAGATGAAGGTCGATGCCGTCGTTTGGTGCACAGGCTTCAGGCCCGCGCTTGAACATCTGCGTTCGATGAACATTGTCGAGGAAGACGGGCGCGTGCTTGTCGAAGCTCACAGATCGGTCAAGGAGCCACGTTTGTGGCTGGCAGGATATGGCGATTGGACCGGGCCAGGATCAGCGACACTTATGGGCGCTGCGCGCACTGCGCGCGATCTGGCTTCGCCACTCGTTGAGGCGCAAGCTTTCGAGTCGCCTGGCTGACCATCCGAGATGGTCGAAACTCTGGCCACTTATTCAGCCCAGTTGGTGAACCGATGTGAGCTGGGGAAAATTGTTGGCCGCCTACCGAGCTACCTAGAGAGCTACCTAGCGACGAGATGGCCAGCCGCGACTAAACCAAATAAACCAGGATATAGTTGATTTCACTGGGGAATTTGGTGGACGCACTAGGGCTCGAACCTAGGACCCGCTGATTAAGAGAAATTGGATTCGGCGTCTCATCGCGGAATTTCGCGAAATCGCGCGTCACCATGTTCCCAAATATTCCCTTATGTTTCATTGCATTAGATGGAATATTGCGCCATCCTTACGAGCATAGTGACAACGGGCGCCATATAAATTTGTTGCCCAGTTTGTTGCCCAGTTGGAGGTCGTATGGCTACAAGAAAATTCTCAGATCCATGGCTGCGAGGCCTGAAGGCCGCTGCCCCCGGAACGCGTGACGAGTGGCTCGATGCCGGGGAATCCGGCTTGACGGTGCGGGTCAGCCCGAAGCGTCGTATCTCTTTCTGGCTCATTGCTCGCTACCCAGAGGGGGACGGAACATTCGGTAATCCGAGCCGCCGCGCGTTGGGCGATTTCCGACCGGCGGATGCGAAGGATCGAATCTACATCGTTAAGAAGGGAGTGACCGCACTCACTCTGGATGAGGCCCGCCAGAAGGCGCGTGAATGGAAGGCGATGATCGCCGAAGGCATAGATCCCGGCAAGCCCGCACAGGAGCCGGAGCCGGAAACTGAACCAGACACGATCGCGTCAGTGTTCGCCGAATACTACAAGCGCCACGTTATGAAAGAGGGGCAGAAAGACGGTCGCGGCAAGCCACTCGCGCCGCTGCGGTCCGCCAGCGAAATCCAACGGATATTCGACCACTACATCTTCGACGATCTCGACGGCAATGAGCGGTGGCGCAATCGCCTGATCGGATCCATTTCGCGGCGCGATGTGACCGAGCTTCTCGACACGATCCAAGATGCGAGCGGGGCGACCCAATCAGACGCAGTGCTCGCCCAGCTAAGCGCGATGTTCAACTGGCATGCCGCGCGAGGAGATGATTTCGTGTCTCCGATCGTGCGAGGGATGAAGCGGACGAAGTCCTCCGAGCGGAAGCGCAAACGTGTTCTCAGCGACGAGGAAATCCGGATATTCTGGCAAGCTTGCGAAGCTCAAGGCACCTTCGGTGCGTTTTGCCAATCATTGCTTTTGACGCTTCAGCGGCGCGAGAAGCTCAGATTGATGCACCGGGATTTCGTCACTTCAGATGGCTTGTGGACGATTCCGACCGAAGATCGTGAAAAAGGCAACGCCGAATATATTCGCTTGTCTCCCTTGGCCATGGATATCGTCAAAAAGCAGCCCACGAGCCAGAGCGCTCCCTATATTTTCCAAGGACGCCTCAAAGGTCCGATCAACGGCTTTACGAAGGATAAGGCGGCTCTTGATGCGAAGATGGAGCAGATCGCTGGCTATCCGATCCCGCACTGGGTCTTGCACGATCTCCGGCGCACAGGGAAAACGCTGATGATTCGAGCCGGCGTTTCGCCGCACATTTCCGAGCGGGTCATGGGGCATGTGATTCCGGGCGTGGAAGGCGTCTATGATCAACATGATTATCTCGCCGAGAAAACGGCGGCACTAAGAAAGTTAGCAGCGCTGGTGGCTCGGATACTCAAGCCCAAAGGCAATGTTGTTCCGATAAAGCAGCGTGATCGCGTCAGTGCCCATGCCGGAGAAAACTTGAAGGCTGTTTCTGGTTGAACCGATGTTTTCTCGCGTAGCTTTCGGATCGAACTTTCGGGCAACGTAATCAGCAATATCGGTGTGCCTCAGGCATTGGCTTCAATACAAACGATCTGTCCGATTTACCGCCACGATCGGCAGGCCCTTTCCCCTCCAAAAGGCAGATTGCCTAAATGTAACAATCCCATATGATTTCGTCATCTTATTTCCGTGTTGCGGACGGAGGGGCAACCAACCGAGCGGAGAGACCGCAAGCTTTATGCGGCGACCCGCGTTAGGGGACGGAGTGCGTTGGCCCATGAATCATCATAGTCGCATTGAACCCATGCTGGATGAGACCGGAGAACCGGCGGTCTTTGCGCCACTGTGCAGGTCGATCATCGCAGCAAGAGCTTTGATGGCGGAGATGTTCGGGCCGCTTTGCGCAGATCCTGGAAGCGAAATGCTGCTGGACCTGTATTGGCGCGACAGCCAGGGATTGAAAACATCGCTGACGAGCCTTTGGCTC
The DNA here is from genome assembly GCF_001556015.1 of Novosphingobium sp. CCH12-A3. Taxonomy (NCBI): domain Bacteria; kingdom Pseudomonadati; phylum Pseudomonadota; class Alphaproteobacteria; order Sphingomonadales; family Sphingomonadaceae; genus Novosphingobium; species Novosphingobium sp. CCH12-A3. The sequence goes on from NZ_LSIA01000235.1 coordinate 3,015, forward strand.
GCGTCCAAGGCGTCGGAGATGACTGCGCGCGGTTGCCTTGCCGTTATGGAGACGCAGGCGCTCGTCGAACGAGTGCCTGATCCTGCCGACAGGCGCCGCACCCATGTGCGGCTGACGATCGCCGGTCGAGAGAAGATGGACAATTTGTTCCGCGCTCTTCTCTCCGGATACGCGCAAACTTGCAACGATTGCGTCAAAAGGTGCGGGCGAGACGGCGATGCCGATGGCGCCGGTGCTGGCGTGCCATTTTGCATGCCCGCCCATGTCCGTAACGCACGCCCCTGTAGGTGCCAGAAATAGCCCATCGGCACGGCTTGCTCCAACCTGATTCGGTTCGAAACGGCTGTTGGGCGTATAGGCGAGGATCCCAGATGTTCTCGCTCATTGCATCATTCTCGCAGATATTCTGCCGATCGTGAACGCCGCAGCTGCGGAGGAAAGGGGGAGGTGAGGAGGCAGGTTCCTCAACCGGAGCATTCCTTATGGCCCTCTCCCGGACCAGTTCGGATCCGCGCCTGCACGCCGCCGCTGCCCGGATCGTCAAATCTCTGGGCGCAGCATGGAAACCCAGCGGGGTCATGTGTCGCTGCCCCGCACATGACGATCATGGTCCAAGCCTCTCGGTCCGGGTCGGTGAGCGTAGTATCCTCTTCAAATGCTTCGCGGGCTGCACACCGATCGATGTCATGCGCGCGCTCCGTACCGATCGACTGGCGATCCCGACGGCCGGCGCTGAAGCTGGATTGATGGATGCCGATGGCCGCGAACGTCAGCTCGTTGGCCGGCTCCGCTCGCTCTGGAAGGCGGCGCACCCGATCACCGATACACCGGCCAGCATATATGCGGTGATGCGCGGCTTCACCGGATCGCACGCGGCATTGCGATACCATGATCATGTGCCGCTTGGCCGAGGCGCCGATGCCCGCTTCCGCCCTGCGCTGCTTGCCGCTCTCGAAGCCGACGCCGGCGTCATCGCCCTCGAGCGTCTGTTTCTTGATCCCCGCACCGGGCTTCCAGCCGATGATCTCGATCCGCCCAAGCGTCTGCTCGGTCGGCCACTCGGCGCCGCCGTCCGTTTCGGAGCCGCGTCCAATGTTCTGGGTCTCGCCGAAGGCTGGGAGACGGCCTGGTCGGCGCACATCCTGCTCGGGATTCCGGTCTGGGCAGCGCTCGGCGCGGATCGGCTGTCGCAGGTGACCGTGCCCGAACGGGTCGAGCATTTGATCCTGCTGCCCGACGATGATGCGCCAGGCCGTCATGGTGCGCGGCGAGCGATCGAGACCCATGCACAGCCCGGACGAACGATCGAGACGCTGTTTCCCGGTGGAGGCTTCAACGACTGGAACGACCGCCACCGGTCAGAAGGGGGAGGGGGAAGGAGGTGGTTGCGGCAAGAAGCCTGAAGATCAGGTGTGCTCCGCATATTCGGGCACGGCAGCGGAATGGCCGCCTTGGCGGCCATTCCGCTGCCGTGCCCGAGGAGTCAGTCGTGAACGCACCACCACCCAGCCATCTCACCAACCTTCCGCTCTCCAGGATCACGAAGGGGGATAATCCCCGCCGCTACTTTGACCAGAAAAAGCATGCCGAAATGGTAGCCTCGATGCGGCTGCGCGGGGTCATCCAGCCCATACTGCTTCGCCCAAAGGATGGCATATACGTCATTGTCGCCGGCGAGCGCCGGTACAGGGCGGCCCTGGAAGCCTTTGGCGCCGAATTTGAAATGCCTGTCCTCATCCGGGAGATGACCGACCAGGAAGCGCTCGAAGCCGCGATCGATGAAAACGATACCCGCGACGACGCTTCGGAGACGGAACAGGCGGATGCCGCCGTTCGTGTCCTCGCGGCGTGCCGAAACGATCGCGCCGAGGCCGCCGGCCGGCTCGGATGGTCCCGGACCAAGTTCGATCGCCGTCTCGCGCTTGCCGAACTCTCCGAAACCGTAAAGACCGCGCTCGACGAACGCCGGATCAAGGTCGGGCACGCCGAACTGCTCGCCGTCATTCCCGCCGACAAGCAGGACACGGCCCTCGCCCAGATCCTCGGTCGGAACCTGGACGTGAACGAGACGCGCAAGGAGCTGATGCGGATCACGCACAATCTTGCGAGCGCCTCTTTCGACAGGACCGAATGCGCCACCTGCCCGTTCAACTCGGCTGCCCAGCAAGTCCTCTTCGAGACTCATGTCGACGACGGCCATTGCACCAATCCCACATGTTTCCAGCTCAAGACCGAGGCCGCCGAGGTGATCCGTTTCGAGCAGGAGGAACGTGCCGCGAAGGCTGCAAGGATCGCGGCCGCTCCCGTGGTCGAGGACGACGACAATGATGACGCCAGCGACGAAGCCAAGCCATCGACTGACTCTCAGCCGCGTCTGGAAGATACGGCGTCGTCATCCGAAAGTGTCGGGACGCTTGCCTCGCCGCCTGCAACCCCGATCAAGTCTACGAGCAGGGGTAGCGCCGCGCACGAGCCGACCGTCACTGCGAAATCGATCGCGGCCCGCACCGCCGACCTTCGCGAGGCGACCTGGCGAACGGCGCTCGCCCGAGCCCTCGCGGGCAATGCCGCGCACGCCCAGACCACGATCCTTGTCGCCGCGATGTCTGGCACGCTCTCGCAGATCAAGGCCGATACGCTGACGTCTCGCGCCGGCCTGTTGATCGGTCCCGCGTTCCCGGACCTCGATTACAAGGGCAAGATCGCCGTTATCCGCGCTCTGTCGGACCCGCGGGCGGCCAATGTACTTTCCGTCATCGGCGGCGCCTACGCCAAGGATGTGGCGAGCTTCGAGCATGTGGCCGACCTCGCGAGGGTCTTCGACGTCGACCTGCGCGATACGTGGAAGGTCGATCAGGCGTTCCTCGAACGATTCACCAAGGGCGAGCTCAAATTCATCGCCCAGGAATGCGGCCTGATCGCGCATGTCGGCGAGAAGCGGTTCGCCAAGATGCTCGCATCGAAGAAGCCCGAGCTCATCACCGACATGCTCAATCGCATCGGCTTTGATTGGGCGGGGCGCCTGCCGAGCGCCATGACCCTCGACGGCACCTATGGTCCACCACCGGACCGCACTGTCCCCCAGATGGTCCCCGACCTCGCTGCTTGACCCGCTTTTTCACACTCCCAGACAAAGGAACACAGCCATGCTTGTTACAAGCTTGCTCCCGTTGCTCTCCCGCTACTCGCTCGGCGTCGACCTCATCGCCGGCCCCAACGGAACCGTCACCCTGACCATCATCCCTCGTAAGGCGGACAGCAAATCCCCCACGCTCGAATCCAGCGAGGCCCGGCCGATCTCGATCACGGCAACCGCCGCCGAGATCGATGCGGAGCTTGCCAGAGGGGCCGATGGCGCGCTGGGCCAGCTCATCGCCACGCGCAAGACGCTCGCCGACCAGATCGTCGAGCAACGGCAGGCGGACGAGGATGCGAAGGCCGCTGCCGCCGAGGCTGCGAAAGCAAAATCCGCGAAGACCGCGGCGGCGAAGCCACCGGAGCCGACCAGTCCGCCGAAGATCCAGACGCCGACCAGCCCGCCCGCCGACGCAAAGCCGGATCAGCCCGCCACCCTGTTCTGAGGGTCGCTGCTCGATCCAATCCATCACCGTCTTCCAGGAGGTCTCTCATGCAGATCAATCATCTCACGCGCGCTTATCGTTATGACGGCATCGACCTTCCGGTGCCGGTGCATCTTGCGAACGATCGGGAGGGCCTGCGCGCCTACCATGCAACGCTCTATCCGGCGATCCTCAACGCCGAGATGGTTGATGCCGGTGTTTCGGGCACGGCGCACGTCACCGAATATCGCCGTGCGGTCGGCACCAAGGGCTGACCCATGCCGCCCCGCAAACGCCCGGCCATCCCGCCGGCGCCCCGCAAAACCCTCATGGAATGGATCGAGCACGATGATGGCAACTCGACCGACCTCTCCCAGCCTGTCTGCAGCAGCCAGGCTCGAACGCTCCATGCGCAGATGTTCCTCGATCCCCGAAACGATAAGAGCAAAGCCCCGGAGCGGCTTCAGCCGCCTCCCGGCTTGCGTCTCCCACCGCTCGGCTGACCTTGCGGGACGTACCGTCGCGATCTCGCGCGATATCCCTGCTATTTTCGATGCACCCCTGGCGCCACATCACAAGGTCATCGGCCGTTGGGCTGCGACACGGGAGACGTCAGCGAAGCTATATACGCGCGCGGCTGCCCGCCGACATATCGAACAGGCGTTCAATGCCACGGTGCTCGAGATACTCGCGCCCGTCGAAATGGCCGACCTGCGATGCACCGTCCTGCACAGCGAAGAGGACGGCACGCCGGCGATCGCCGTGACCTGTCAGAGCCTGGGCCAGATCGACCTCGGGTGGATCGAGACCGGCGATGCGCCCATTCCCTGGCGCGCTGCCGCATATCGGGCGCTCGAGCAGTGCCTCGGCCGTGTCCTTCCGATCTTCGGCTACCAGGACCTCTTCAATGAGGTTTCGATGTATTATTGGGATGGCGAGGTCGACGATGAAGCGGCCCGTCAGAGCCTGATTGCCTATCACGGCATGGATGCAGCCGATCTCGACGAAATCACGCTGCCGTCGGACATGGATGCGCGTCGACCCGGTTGGATGATCGAGGCCAAGGCGGCGCCATCAGCGCGGCTCCCCTCCGGTCTGCGGAAGTCGCTGGCCAGGTTTCGTGCCTCGCACAAAGCGCTTGGGGGCCTCCCACCCGAACGCCACGCCTGGCACCTCGATGCTCAGATGATCTACGACTATATTCCTGAATTTCAGGAATGCTCATCATTGCCGCCGCTGACGCTCGTTCCCTTCGAGCAGTTCGCGCGTGAGCTCGATGACATCGCGCGCGGCGGCATGGAAATGGGCTTCATGGACGTCGCCGGGCTCTGCCCTCTGCCCGATGCGGACCGCGTCGACGAGTGGTTCGCGTCCCTGCGGCTCGGCGTGCGGTTCCTGCTCGCCGCGCAAGAGCTGATCCAGCTCGATCCCGCCAAATTGTGAGGTATCTCATGCCCGACCACTCAACCAATTTTGAAGCCAGCGGCGGCGGCCTGGTCCTGAAGGGCGCAATTCTGCTCTATCAGAGCGACGGGGTGCGCAACTTCAGTTCCCATGGCACACACAGCGGAGATACTGCCGCGTTCGCCAGCATGCACGCCATCGAGCACGACGACCAGGGCCAGCCGACGATCGCTGCCGGCGTCCCGCTCTCGCGCGCATATCTGCGGCAATGGACCGAGGCCCTGGGGCGGACTGTCGTTCCCGAACTCCTGCCTGACAATGTGCTGGTCGCGCACCCGGACATGCTCGCCTGGTGGGTGCCGCAGCAGGTGCGCCCGGCCTATTTCGACCTGTCGAGGTGTCCGGCCGACTTGCAAGTCCTGTCCGAACGAACGGTCGTGCCGGTTCCCTATCCCGCACATCTGTTGATCGCCACCCGGTCGGCGCTCGGTGTCTATGCGCTCCCTGTGAACGAGCGTCCCAACGCCGATACCCGCGTGCTGCACTCGCCGATCCTCAACGTCTTCATCAACGGAACACTCTGCTGGGGTAATATCCCGGTGCCGAGATCGCTCAACGCCGCATCCATCCCCGAGTTCGAACAGGCGTTGTTCGATAGCTGGTCGACCCATCCCAATCCGGGACAGGAATTCACCGTCGGCGGCAAGGGCGGCCTTATCAGGCTTTGGGACGATCTGGCCGCCCGCCGGGCGAGGCGTTTCCCGGTCAGTCGCCTCAAGCTCTTCGGCGCCGGCAACCGCAGGCAGGCGCGGCGCACCTCGGTCGAGGCGATGACCGTCGGCAAACTGATCGGAGGCGTCCGGTGATGACCATGCTCGCCAATGATCCCACGGCGGCCGCGCTGCTTGCTGACGTGCCCTGCTACCCGGTCCCGCTCCAGGGGCAATCGCCCGCCATCGACGCGCTTCGCGCTGCCCGCGCCGGTCATGGTCTCGCCATCGGGAAGGACGGCGTCATGCTGATCCTGCGTCGGCCCTGGCTCGCGCTCGATGTCCCTGTCACGCCGCCGATCGCCACGCATCTTCCCTATGGCGACGCCGGCGCCCCCAGGGCCGAATTGCGGTGCGGACTCGTCCCACACGCCCACCTCGAGGCAATTCTGGATTTTCTCCGCGCGGCCCTACCGAATGAAGCCGCAGCATTCGTGCTCTGGAACGAGGCGACACGGGAGTTCGCCGTGGAGTTCCCCGTCATCGACGAGGCCACACCCTCGCGCCTCGTCTACCGCACGCCCGTCTTGCCGCCCGATTGGCATATAGTCTGCGATATTCACAGCCACGGGACCGGACCGGCCTTCTTCAGCACCACCGACGACGCCGACGACGCGCACGCGACGAAGATATCGCTCGTCTTCGGCCGGTTGGACCAGCCTGACGGCCCGACAAGGGCATCGCGTCTCTGCGCCGGCGGCATGTTCCTTCCTCTGCCGCGCAGCCCATTCGCCGGAGATCATCATGAAACCTGAGACCAGCAACCGGCACTATCTTCCCGCCGCCTTCGACGACCGCGCGCTCAAGGTCCTGCTCATAGGCTGCGGCGGCAACGGCGCGCAGATGCTGATGGGGCTCGCCTCGCTCGACACGGCGCTGCGCGCGATCTCCTCGCGATCGCTGCATGTCACCGTGGTCGACGACGACATCGTCACCGAGGCCAATCTCGGCCGACAGCCCTTCTTTCGCTGCGACCTCGGCAACTCGAAGGCGCGCACGCTGACGGAGCGGATCAATCTCGCGCACGGGCTCAGCTGGAAGGCCGTTCACGGCCGGGCGCCCAGCGCGGTCGGTCTCGAAGGTTCCGATATCCTAATAACCTGCGTCGATACGGCCTCGGCGCGCCGCGCGATCGGAGCAGCGCTTGCCGAGGGAAGGAACATCCCCCCATACTGGATGGATCTCGGCAATCGCGCGAACGACGGACAATATCTGATCGGCTGCCCCGGCAGAGAGGCCGTGAAGGATAAGGCGCGCCTTCCGACCGTGCTCGAATATTTCCCCGAACTCGCCGACGACACCGTGCCCGACGACAATGCCCCGTCCTGCTCGGTTGCCGAGGCGCTGGAGCGCCAGTCGCTGTTCGTGAACCGCGTCATGGCGAGCCACGCCCTCGCGCTGCTGTTCGATCTGCTCGGCCGAGGCTCCATTGGCCACGCGGGTGGTTTCATCAATCTTGCGAGCGGGCAGGCGGTCCCGATTCCTCTGCCGCGCAACGACTGAAGCCGTACTGGCTCGGACGGCATGTCTTCGACGGTCTGCCGACGCCTCACCATCCGGAAACGGGCCACCTTTGGATAGCAGCGCATCCGTGCCGCCCCCTTTCACCCCCGAAATCGGCGCACTCAAGGGTCGCGCTGACACCGCTGAGCGAGACTGAAGGAGAACGAATATGCCTCAATTTGAAGTTCAGGTGATCGCGCGGCTCTGGGTCAATCAACGTATCGTGATCGACGCACCAAATGCGGAAATTTCGGCGCAACAGGCAATCGAGATGGCCCGGGAAGGCGCAGATGCTTGGGAGGTTCCCGGCGCGAAAGATTACACCGAGTTACTGATCGACCCGGAAGAACTGACTGATTTCGACACGGACGAGATCACGGTTGAAGGATAGCACCTAGCTCCGCCCAAGCAGTCCCGCCCGTCCCTGCTTTCTCCCTTTTGGAAGGATAGAGCGCATGACACCTATTACCGACAATGATTGGACACTCCACTATACGATTGGCCGCGTTCTCGCCGCCAAGGTCAAACCCGGCGACGTGGTTCACATGCCAGGCGGGGGCGGCGACGTGATCGTGCTCGGCGGACGAGCGCCGCTGCGCGCCAACGACCGCGGCAGCATCACCGTCCGCGATGCCCTCGCCAAGGATAGTGACAGGTTCGAGACGCGTCCCGCCGCGGTTGGGATGGTCTGGATCAGCGCCGCCGGTGGCTGGTCGGAGCTGCCCGCATGAAACCGCATTTCGTCCATGTCTATACGACCATCAGGGTCAAGATAGCGGTGACCGCCGAGGATCACGCCGACGCCATGCGGCAGGCTGAATCCATCGTCGGGCGCGGGATTTTCCCTGTTCGTCTCCTGCCGAATGCCGCCGCGGTGCTGGGGGCGGAGCCCGCCGAAGAAATCACCGCTTTTCTGGTCGACGAAGCGGATGATCCGGAGTTCGAGAATAGCTGCTCGTACGATGCGGAATACCGACCTTACGAGGACGCGCCGCGCTGACCGAAGAAAGGGGAGGGGGAAGGAGATAGGCGCTCCGTTTGGTGGAGCAGTCTGGAGCACCTCCCATGAAAATCGAACTACGGCGCATCTCCTACAATGCCGCGCTATCGCAGGAAACCGCCGCTTTTGCAGCCGAGATCTGGATCGACGGCGAACTGGCCTTCCATGCGCGCAACCAGGGAACGGGCGGGGCCGACTTCTATCGTCAGGTTGGCCGGTGGACCGAGGCCGAAGTCAATGCCTGGCTGGCGGCAAATAGACTCCCGCGCAGCCTTGGCGACGACCTCGCCTGCGATCATGATCTTGAGATCGAGGTGAGCGACCTTCTCACTCGCGCCGTCGAGGGCAAGCGCCTCAAGCGCCTTCTCCGCACCAATCTGATCGCGATCGAACACGATCAGATCCTGCAATATCCGCTGCGCAAGCGGCAGCTCGCGATCATCGCCCGCGCCGTGCGCGCCACCAATCCCGATGCTGTCATTGTCAATGACGCCGGCGACGACGTGATCGCTCGCGCCCTCGACGTGCTGCTCGCCAGTCGCTGACCGCCCGGACGGAGATATTCAATCCCGCCGATGCGGGATGCTGGATGGCGCGCGGCCGTCCGGCCCACCATGCGCACGCGCTCGCCGACGCTTGGCGCCGCTTTCCCGACCTGCCGAACGACGCGCCTCTGGACGCCCGCATGGCGCGCGGCCGCGAGCGTGTCCAGGCGCTTCGCCCACTCCACGAGGCGATCGGACTGGAGACCGAACGGCAGCGCCAGTCCACGAACTTCGCCTGCATCGAACGCCAGATCGCCGAAGGCAGCACCGACAGCCGAAACCCCGCCATCCTCCATGCTCGTGACGTTCATGGCTATGATTGGGACGCCGCGGTCGCTTACGCCAACGGACTCTATGCTGGTCGGGCAGGCTGGGAATCCCGGCCGCCGTCTCCGCCTTGCGCTGGGGAACCGGATGTTCGCCGACCGGCATACCATCAGGGGTTCCTGGATGGTGGTGGCCAACCCGACGACATCTTCGACGTCGCCCGTCGATCCTTCGCGGCTGCGCCGTCTGAATTCAAGTGCCCTGACAACCCGCGCGTCGCACGACCGCTTCCCGGCCAATGGCCAGGCCCGACCGACACTCCGGCGCCCGTCTCATGGCCTCGGCGGCTGCTTATCCTTGGAGCGTCGGAACGCGAGACCGGGGCGATCGGCATTCTCGCGATGCTGCGGGCACGGCCCGGACATGAAGACGCGACGCTCTATGTGATCGGGACGGAGTCTGGACTGCGACCCCATTCGGCGACGATCGGCGTGATTCCAGACGATGGAGCTGCGCTCCGGGAGCGCCTGCGTCAAGGCGACTATACCGACCTTCTGGTAGTGGCCGACGACGCGGAACTCAGGCGGCTCGACGCGGACGCCGATATCCTGCCGCTCGTGCGAACGATGGAGAGAACTCGCAATTCGGTGCTCCAGCAGCGTGCGCAATTCCGCCTGTGGCTCGCCCGTGGCCGCGCGCCCGGCGACCAGTTCGCCGCCGGCCATATTCGTTGGAGCAAAATGGCCGCGGGGCTTTCGGGGCGCCTCGGCGATTTCACCGCCCGCTATGCCGGACCGGCGCAGCATCGCGGTCACCGCATTATCGTCGAGGACGCAAGCGGCGGCCTCGCGCATGGCTACCGCACCCCGCTTGGGCAGGAACTCCATCCCGAGATCGTGATCGGCAACAAGGCCCATGCCCGAGCCGCGATGGCCGACCTGCTGCGCCAATATGCCGCGTCGCTTCGCCTCGGCTGAAGCAGCGCCTCAACCGACGCCCCACGCTCGGCTGCTCACCACGCCCTGACACCCGACCAGCCTGACATCCCGCTGGGCCGCCACGCCGCGCCCGCGAAACCCAAAAAAGGAAGCATCCATGCGAAACAGTGCATCCGCGCTGGCTCTCCAGCTGTGCCTCGACTTCGACCAGCCGATCGCGCCCGCCAAGACGGTCCTACCTCCCATTGAGCAGCCGACGCTCTTTTCGGTGGCCGTCGTCGACACCGCCGGACCATCGCACCCGGCCTCGATCGACTTCTCTTTCGCCGGAGGCCGGACCCTGGCGGCCTCCTGGAAGGGCCGCGCCCAGGATAATATCGAGGCGATCAGGCTCTTGAACATGCTTGACCGCGAGGGGCGGCCGGCGACGGCGGACGAGCAGGAGGCAATCGCCAAATTCATCGGGTTCGGCGCCTCCGACCTTGCCAACAATGTCTTCGCCCGTCGCGGAGACGAGTATCGCGAGGGCTGGGAAGACCTCGGACGGAGGCTTGTCGAGGAAACGACCGACACCGAGCTGAACTCGCTCAAACGCGCAACGCAATATGCCCACTATACGCCCGAATATATTATCCGGGCGATGTGGAACGCCGCCCGGACCCTCGGCTTCACCGGCGGCCAGGTGCTCGAGCCGGGATGCGGCAGCGGCCTTTTTATGGGGCTTCGGCCCGACACGCTATGGAAGGATACGGTGTTCGTCGGCATCGAGAATGACCCCGTCACCGCCCGGGTCGCGAAGGCGCTCTATCCCAACCAGGTGATCCGCTGCATCGATTTCGACAAGGCTTCGCTTTCGGCCGACTTCGACCTTGCCATCGGCAACCCGCCTTTCTCGAATCTCTCCATCCGCAACCGGACCGAGCTTGGGCGGCTCGGCCTGTCACTCCACGACTTCTTCATCGCGCGATCGCTGGAGCAACTTCGGCCGGGCGGCATCGCTCTGTTCGTGACGTCGCGATATTCGCTCGACAAGAGTGATCCCAAGGCGCGCGATCATATTGCGGGCATCGCGGATTTGCTCGGCGCCGTGCGCCTTCCGGCCAAGGCCATGCGGGACGAGGCGGGCACGGACGTCGTTGTCGATATCCTTCTCTTCCAGAAACACGCGCCCGATCTCCCGTGGCGGCCACAGAAATGGATCGAGCTGGGCGAGGTGCCCGACAGCGATGAGGGCGAGGGGCCGCTTAGGATCAATCGCTATTTTCTCGACAATCCCGACCATGTGCTCGGCCGCCATGAATGGCGAAACGGCCAGTTCGGTATGGACTATAATTGCGCGGCAGAGGCCGGTGCCGACGTAGGCGCGACACTCGCGGCCACCTTGTCCGCGATCGCATCGAAGCATGAAGGCGCCTGCAAACCGATCGAGCGCACGGCATCGCTACGCGACACGCTGGACATCACGACGAGCGTGGAAGTCGGGACGGCGGCCGACGAAGCCGAGTTCAAGGAAGGCAGCTATCTCGTCTCGGGCGGCGTGCTGAACCAGATCGTCAATGGCATTCCCTCCGTCGTCGGCGTGAAATCCGGCCGCGGCGGCACCGGCCTCTTTCCCAAGCACGCCGCCATCATCAAGGGCCTCATCCCGATCCGCGATACCGTCCGCGCGATTCTGCGCGCCCAGCTCAATGACCAGCCCTATGCCGCCTCCCAGGAGAAGCTGCTCGCCCAATACCGGCAGTTCACCAGGAAATACGGGCCGATCAACCGCACCATCACCAGCATCCGCACCGATCCGGAAACCGGCGCCGAGAAGGAATATCAGCGCCGCCCCAATCTCCAGCCCTTCCTCGACGACCCCGATGTCTGGCTGGTCGCGTCGATCGAGGCCTATGACGAGATCAGCGACGTCGGCGTGCCGGGTCCGATCTTCAGCGAGCGCGTCGTCAAGCCGCCCGTCGTCCAGGAAATCCACTCGGCGCAGGACGCACTTGCGCTGACGCTCCACGAGCGCGGCCGCGTCGATATCCCCCTGATCGCCCACATGCTCGGCGTCACCGAGGCCGAGGCGCTCGCCGACCTTACCGGCGATGTCTATCTCGACCCCGTTCGCAGCACGCCCCATTTCGACAACTGGGTCACGGCCGATGAAGCGCTTTCCGGGCCGGTCCGCACCAAGCTCGCGCTTTCCCGCGAAATGGCCGAGACCGATCCGCGCTTCCAGGCGACTGTTAGCGCGCTTGAAGCGGTCCAGCCGGTCGATCTCAAGCCCAGCGAGATCACGGCCCGCCTCGGCGCACCCTGGATTCCCGTCGATGTCATCGAGACCTTCATTGCCGAGATCATGGAGGTCGACACGACGATCCGTCATACCGTCGAGCTCGCGAGCTGGACGGTCGACAAGGCCCCGTTCCAGGGCCAGGCCAGTTCGTCCTCGACCTGGGGTACGGCACGGCGCGGGGCGGGAGACCTGCTCGAAGACGCCCTCAATTCCCATATCCCCAAGATCTACGACACCTATCGGGACGAGAACGGTTCGGAGCGCCGCGAACTCAACGTCACGGATACCGAAGCCGCGAAGGAAAAGCTTGCAAGCATCAAGTCGACCTTCGAAACCTGGGTCTGGCAGGATAGCGACCGCGCCGATCGCCTCGTTCGTATCTACAACGATGCCTACAACAATCTCGTGCCCCGGAGCTTCAACGGGCAGCATCTCAAGCTGCCCGGCGCCTCGACGACCATCAGGATGCGCGACCACCAGAAGCGTGTCGTCTGGCGCATCATTTCGTCGGGAGCGACCTATGTCGCCCATTCGGTCGGCGCTGGAAAGACCTTCAGCCTGTGCGCCGCCGTGATGGAGCAGCGTCGTCTCGGTCTTGCCAACAAACCGATGATTACTGTGCCCAACCACTGCCTCGCGCAGATCGCGCGCGAATTCCTGATGCTCTATCCGACGGCACGCATCCTGGTCGCCGACGATACGAACTTCGTGAAGGAAAAGCGGCAGCGATTCCTGGCGCGCGCGACGACCGGCAACTGGGATGCGATCATCATCACCCATGATGCCTTCAAGTTCATCCCGACGCCGACGTCGTTCGAAAAGCGGCTCATCGAAGATCAGCTCGACAGCTACGAGGTCCTGATCACCGGCATCGACAATCAGGACCGCGTGTCCCGCAAGCGTGTTGAGCGTCTGAAGGAGGGCCTGAAAAGCAAGCTCGACAACCTGAAGGCCCGCAAGGACGATCTCGTCCACATAGGTGAGATCGGTATCGATCAGATCCTGGTCGACGAGGCCCAGCAGTTCCGCAAGCTGACCTTCGCGACGAACCTCGGCGATCTCAAAGGCGTCGATCCGGCCGGTTCCCAGCGTGCGTGGGATCTCTTCGTGAAGAGCCGATATCTTGCCGACATCAATCCCGGACGCCAACTGATCCTGTCATCGGGAACCCCGATCACTAACACGCTCGGCGAAATGTATACGCTGCAACGCTTCATGCAGCCCGAGGAGCTCCACGCCAAGGGATTGCACGAGTTCGACGCCTGGGCGGCCGCTTTCGGGGATACACGCACCGAACTCGAACTTCAGCCGAGCGGAAGCTACAAGCCGGTCACGCGCTTCTGCGAATTCGTCAATGTCGCCGACTTGATGGCGATGTATCGCTCGGTCGCCGATGTCGTCCTGAAGGACGATCTGCGGCAGTATGTCAAACTTCCGACCATCAAGGGCGGGAAGCGGCAGATCGTCGTCGCCAAGTCGGGCGCGCCCTTCAAAGCTTATCAGCGCGTGCTGGCTCAGCGCATCAAGGCGATCGAGAACCGCAACGGGCGCCCCCAAAAGGGCGACGACATCCTCCTGTCGGTGATCACCGATGGACGACACTCCGCAATCGACTTGCGGTTTGTCGAGACCGGCGTCGGAAACGAGGAGGGCAACAAGCTCAATCTCCTGATCGAGAACGCCTATCGCATCTGGGAAGAGACGGCCGACTATTGCTATAACGATCCGGAAACCAGCAAGCCCTATCCGCTGCCCGGCGCTGTGCAGATGATCTTCTCCGATCTCGGCACCGAAGCGGCGCTCGAAACAAGAGGCTTCTCCGCCTATGTCTGGATCCGCGATCGGCTTGTCGCGATGGGCGTCCCTGCCGATCAGATCGCCTTCATGCAGCATTATAAGAAAAACAGCGCGAAGCAGCGGCTGTTCAATGACCTCAACCAGGGGCGCAAGCGGTTCGTGCTCGGGTCTACGGCGACCATGGGCACCGGCGTCAACGCGCAGCAGCGGTTGAAAGCCCTGCATCATCTCGACGTTCCCTGGCTGCCATCCGATATCGAGCAGCGGGAAGGGCGCATCGAGCGGCAGGGCAATCAGAACGACGAAATCGAGCTTTACGGCTATGCCACCAGCGGCTCGATGGACGCGACCAACTGGCAGATGCTCGAGCGCAAGGCCCGCTTCATCAACATGGCCATGTCGGGCGACCGCTCGATCCGCCGGATCGAGGACGTCAGTTCCAACGTCAACCAGTTCGCCTTGGCCAAGGCCCTCGCGTCTGGCGACGACCGGCTGATGCGCAAAGCCGGTCTCGACTCCGAGGTCGCGCGGCTCCAGCGCCTGCGCGATGCTCACATTGACGATCAGCACAATATCCGCAGCACCATCAGGCGAACGACCCGGGAGATCGAGGATTGCCACAAGCAGATTGCGCTGCTGGAAGCCGATATTGCCCGGCGCGTTCTCCCAGGCGGCGACGCGCTTCTGCTCGATTGCGACGGCACGAAAATTACCGATCGCACTGCCGTCGGCGAACGCATCCTAGGATATGCCAACCGGATGCGTAAGGACGGCACCGAGGCGCGCTGGACGCTCGGCACCGTCAACGGCATCGACTTGGAAATGTCGGCTTACGAGGCCTTGAACACCGATGGAAAACGCTACCTCTGCACCGTGGTCGCGATGCAGCATCACGGTGAGAACGACAAATTCGAAGTCACCGACAAGACGCGGCCGAGCACGGTAGTCGGCCGGATCGACTCCTCCATTCGCAATCTCGATACCGATCTCGATACCATCAGAGCGACGCTCCAGGCCCACGAACGACGGCTCCCTGCGTTCGAGGCGCGTGTGGGCCAGCTCTTCCCTGACGCCGCACTGCTCGACGAGAAGCTCCAGGAACTCGCCGAACTCAAGGCCGAACTGGCGAACACCAAGGGCGAATTCGAGCCAGGGAACGAGGACGGAGCGCCCTTGGTCGAACAGGGAACCGACGAAGACACGTCTTTGCCCCAAGCGGCTTGACCGGTCGGCGGCGCCTCCTATCGCAATCGGCCTATGACGGTTCCTCCAGGGGCCATACCTCAACGACCCCGTGGGCCACGGCGCAGGGGGGTCTCGACATCATCTCGATGGCCTGGGCCAGGTCGTTGGCTTCGATGAGCGAGCGGGCGATCGTTCGCATTCCTGCTGGTGATTCGCCCAGACTGCTGTCGGTGGTGCTGCGGTCGGTCAAGCCGTGATGTCAGTCCCGCGTTCAGCTAGCCTGGACCGTGCTTCCCCGGTGAAGGAACAAGTATGGCTTCACATAAAGTCCTTGCCGCGAGGACCATCCGGTTGGGGGGGAGGAGACCCTAGTATCTGCAATACCTCACTATAGTGGGTTACGATCTGCTCGGCGCCTGTGATTCCCCTCGGGAGGGGCACCCAATCGTTGTCTTCACGGCTGAATTGCCATAGGGCACACATGCCCGTGGCTTTTTCGTGAAGTTGAACCACCCACACTAAGTATACCTCAAAGGGTGTTGAAGGCTTTGGCGGCCGCTGTTCGCGACAATCGATCCAGGCAATACCGTCGATCGGAGTCATAAGACCCTTTTTGCCTTCCTTGCACATCGCATCCACAAATATGGAATGACATCCTAACGGTCGATACCGAGATCGTCACGAAAAAGCACGCGTTTCTCTGAAAGGGCAGCGACACCCACAACCTGACGCCCTCCGCACTGCGGGCTTCACTGCATGGCTTGAGCGCAGGGATCAGTGGACGCGGCTATTACCCATCACAGGTGATTGCGCCGTGCGAACGCTGCGGGTCAAGCTGGTGGAATTTTGGCTGCCTTCTTGCGCGGACGGCGAGCGATCGGCGTCTTTGCGGGACTCTTGACTAGTTCTGCAGCTTCAGGCGCTTTCGCCGGGGCCTGGGTTCGGGGCTTGCGGCCGAGGCCAATCGACTTCGCCAGCGTACGCCGCCGCTCGGCATAGTTCGGGGCCACCATCGGATAATCGGAAGGAAGACCCCACTTCGCGCGATATTGGTCGGGCGTCATCTGATAGTGTGTCATCAAGTGACGCTTGAGCATCTTGAGTTTCTTTCCGTCTTCGAGACAGACTATGTGTTCTGGCTTCACCGATGATCTGATCGAAACCGCGGGTTCTGGCTTGACCTCAGGTTCCACCTTGGGTTGTCCCAGGGCGCTCAACGCAAAGTGCACATTCTGAATCAATTGGCCCAGGTCACCAACCGCCACGCTGTTGTTGGTCACATGCGCCGCCACGATGTCGGCGGTGAGCGTGATGAGCGTTTCGGTCGGATCGACGCTTTCGGTCATGGAATTGTTCTTTCCGGTGGGACGTGCGGACTGCGGACGACGCTTGCCGATAGCAAGGGATAATTGGTGCTGCCAGAAACTTCCGTGAGCACGACAGCCATCTCTGCCGAATTGCCGATCTACTCCTTGGTGATTGGAGGAGAGGGGGAGGGTTGAGGGCGGCTTGATGGTGCGACTGGGCACGGACTGGCCGATCTTCCATCCATTCCCTGCGGAGAACTCCAATGGCATCACATGCTCCCGCGCCCGCGTATCTGTCGCGCGCCCGTTCCTGGCCTATCGCCTCGACGTTGACCGCGAGACATCCGACCGACGCGTTCGGGTGCGCCCGTGACTAAGGCCGTCCTCACCACGCCGTGCAACGAATGCCCGTGGCGGCGCACCCATCCCGCGGGATGGCTCGGGGGCTACCAACCGGAGGACTTCACCCGGCAGATCCAGTTCGATGGACCGCCGCTGCCCTGCCACAAGACCATTCCTGGTGACGGGACAGTCGCGCGGGCGATGTGCGCAGGGGCGCTCATCTTCATGAAGAACAGCTGCAAAGGCGCACACCATCCCGAGTACGGCGAAGCCCTCAGCATGGTCGAGCCCGATACAGAAACCGTGTTCCAATGGACGCACGAATTCCTTGAACATCACAACAATCCAGGGGCCTGGGTCGAGAGGATCCGGGCTGCCCTACCGGAGGTTAAGGATGGAACGAACCGCACATCCAACGAACAAGACGCTCGATGAGGCCGAACTGGACTTCCGGCATATCCCGGATCGCAATGGCGCCGCAGAATTGCTGACCATCGCCACAGCCTATTGGGACGACGCTATGATCGGCGACGAAACCTATGCCGACAAGGTCCGCCTAGTCCGCGACTGGCTGGCCGAGGAAATGGCCTCCATCGATGCGGATCATGAAGGGCCGATCGCGGACGCCGCGCGCCGGATTGCGAGCTACGCTGACGGGGCCGCCCGCATCAATATCTTCCGCGCGGCAAAGAACGAGCTGAAGCTATGCCGCGACACGGGTCTTGCGCAAGCATCGCAGCGAGCCGGCGCGACCATTCTGTCCGGTCGTATCGCGTCCTTCCACAGCCATCCGGGGACCTGCTTCATCGAACTTCAAATCGACCGTCCCTATGCTCATGAGGCACGCATTGCCGTCGTCGGAGACGCGGGCTGCCTTGATCATGAGGACCTTGCGGATGCGCTCCATGACGCTCTCGGGATGAAGCCAGGGCATGATGACCCAAAGGCGGATTTCACCTTTGCCTGCGACATTGTCGACGGACTGCTGACGAGTACGCCGAGCCAGATCGGCCCAATAGTGTAGGACGCGAAAAGAGGGGTATTTCCATGATAAATCATACGCGATCTGCACACGTCGCCTTGCTGACACGTGCCAGGACGGCCCTTTCAGCCTCTGTTGATCGGGCAGACGCCGACATGGAGGTCGTTGCCGATCTCGATGCCGCGATCGCCTGCATCGAACAGAGGCCGGCACCATGGTCCGTTGCCGTCCATTTGGCCACTATCGGGCATGGCACTGGCACCAGCGTCGCCGTCGCCCTCAGCCACAAGGCGCTACGGAATAAGGTGGCGGTCTTCTGCCGGACGCAATGGGCCGAGATCAACGACCCACGCGATCCAGCTCTTCTCGACTCCCAAACACTGGTGCGCGATTATTTCGATCGCCATCAGGAAGACCAGCTCACCAGCCGCATTGAATTGATCGACCCCGATTTTGACGATGATGCCAACGGTCTCGAAACCGGAAACTATCTGGCGCTCTCCTCAAGCCATATCTCATGGCAAACGACGGTAAAGATCGACAAATGGCTGACCCTCGATCCATCCGATCGCCCCGTCAGCGTCGCCGATACCCACTATGGCTGGTTCATATGTGCGCTGCGGTCCTCATTCGGCGACTATCTGGAGATCCCCGACGATCTCTTCCATGCGCTGACATTCGCACGGGATCAGGGCTGCACCTATCTGCTGCTCGACCGTGACGCTCCCGCCACTGATCGGCTGCCTTGTTTCGAGTGGTGACCCATCCGGTTGAAGGGAAGGGGGAGGTGTTGAGGCGGGCGTGATGATGCGTCCAAGCCTCAGGAGCATCTCTCCATGTCCTACGATATCGCCTTTCGGTTTCAGCAGGCGCTCGATCCTTCCACGCTGATCACGCTGCCCACGGCCTTATATGCGCTCAATGCCGCCATCGAGGATTGCCGCAACGCGGGGCGGCCGCAGGATGGCGATCCAGCCGTCATCCTGCTCGCCCGTCATCTCGGCGCGATCGCCGCGCAAATCGAGGGCTCCAATGTTGAACTGCGTCGCGCTTGCATGGACGCCATCGCCGACCTCCGGCGCAAGCCTGCGCTGATTGCCTTGGCCCGCAAAGGCGTCGCCTATGACGAACGCGCGAAGAAGTTGTTCCATTCCGATGCCCGCAAGGCGCTGCGGGCGCTTGCCGACGCGCTCGGCCTGACCGAAGATAGCTACGGCATCTCGGTAAACCGCGGCGGCGCTGCGGTTTCGGGTGAAGTCACGCTGCACGGAGCGAGCATCTACGTCCAGCTCAGTCTTGGCCTTATGGGGCCGGGCCGCGAAGTCATGTTCCGCAAGGTCACAGGCCGCAACGACCATATCGGCGAGCGCAACAACTTCGCGTCGGTCGAGGAATTGATCCGGCCTGCGCGGTTCGCGGCCCGTATTCGCCGCGACCTCCATCTTCCGCCGTCCGACACCGCTTTCGATCGCCTCGTCGCCTGAAGGAGTCCCCATCATGGAAATCATCGTCACCCGTTCCAGTATCGCGGGGACGCTACCGCACTATGTCTACCGCGCATTGGTACCCGCCGACACGGTTTCATCCGAGCGACGGGCGCTAGGAGGCACGGTTCCTGGTCCGACGATCATCGGTCGCATCCCCTGCGTTCGCCTCGGCCCGATGCTCGCACCCACGCGCTATTTCGAGATGGCCCATCACCAGCGAAGCGGACTTGCCTCTCGCATAGGCGCCCTTGCACGCCGGATCGAGACGCTGATCATCCGCGCCAGCTTCCCCGAGATGACCGCGAACCTCACGCCAATCGTCTTCCAACTCGACACCGATCCTGGCGATGCCTGCACCTGGGCCGACATCGACGACCTGACGGACGCTTTCGATCGTCTCGAGCCTCGGTGCGACCTTCTTACCGTCGCCAATCTCGGGCTTCGCCAGGACGCTGGCCGCCGCGCCGCCTGATCGCCGTCGCTCATCCCGTCATCATTGCATGGAGACTCCGTCATGGACATTTTCGTCGTCACCGGAACACATTTCTCGCAGCCCGGCGAGGTCATGAGCTTTCACGCCGACGAGCGTTTCGCAGACGTCTTCGCCACCGATCTGGTGAACGTGCTGCGCGCCGATCTCGATCCTGAGACCCTGCAGCCAGTCGATGTGAGCAGCTGGCGACTGGGGCTGGTTGCGGCTCAGTGCCGGCGGCTCGCCATGCAGGGCATAGATATCGGAGACATAGACCACACCGCATTTGCCGATACCGCCGGTTTCGACGTGTGGGTCGAAAAGGTCGAAGCCCATGGGCTGTCGGCGCTCGCCGTCGATGATCGCGAACTGGCCACTGTCCTTGCCGCCCTGCGCGGCCACCAGCGACGGACCTGCCCACCCGATCTTCTCGACATCGCCACCAATGGCGGCCGCTATGTGCCGCTGACCAGCGAAGAGATCGATGGCCTCTGCGAGCGGCTCAATTGCGGCATCCTGCCCCCACCGGAAGTCAATATCGTGGTCGAACTCGACGGCGGGCTTGTCGAGGGTGTCGTTGCCGACCGACCGACCAAGGTGCGCGTGGTCGACTACGATGTCGAGGGGGCTGATCCCGACAACCTCGTCATGGTGCCCCGAGACCATGGCGGTCCCATTCCCGCGTCGGTCAGCGATTGGGCCGTCGAGAGCGACTGCATAGATCCGGCCTGGATCGACCGCCTCGACGCGGCCAGCGCCGCCGAAGCTCCGGCCGCCGCGTCGGTAGCAGGAGAATGACCGCCATGGGCATCATCGGACACAACGACATTCGCAGGGTCGAGAGCTTCGACAGCTTTGAAGTTCTCGCCCATCCTCTTCCCAATCGCGACGACCGCGTCTTTCATCGCGGAGATTCCGAAACCTCGCGCGTATCGATCACCTATGGCTCGCATGACGTGCAGATCGCCCGACCGACGGGCATCGGCAGCAAGGGCCGTATCGCCATCCTCATGCGGAATGGACGTGGTCTTCATGTTCTTGAGTTCAATGACGGCGCCTTGCCGATTGCCAATGCGCTCCTCGAGCTTCCGGAGCGCGAGCAATATGCGCTGGCCTATACGATTTTCGAGCAGGCCGACGAATGCTCCGGCGGCGCCCGAGCGGCGGAATCGAAGCGTTGGGCCGATGCATTCGTGGACGGTCGCATTCGCAAACGCCGCAGAGGCGGCAGACACTATGTCGATATCGAAACCCTGGACGAGAAGGCGTTTCGACTTCGGCGGAGATCTCCTGCCTGAAGAGACAGGCTGAAGCCGCTCTTTCCATGGTTTCCGGCACGACTGGTCGGACGTGCCGGATCGTATCGCCCGCGCCGCGGGCCGTTCCCGACCATCCCTCCCCAATCAGGAGCATTTGCATGACCACTTCCGATATCGACACCGCAACACCGAAGCATCTTGCGCCGGTCCTCTATGCGGCCATCCAGCGCCTCGGTCAGCTCGGCCGCACAGGAGCGGTGGCACCCGCGGCATTGGTCGACGAGGACGACGCAGATTTTGAAGAGGCTGCATCATGGCTCAGCGATATCGCTGCTGGAGACCTGCGCGAATAGCCGATCCTCTCCCGACGCTCCCAACCATTCACGAAGCCCGGCCATCGCGCCGGGCTTCGTGATTCTGGGGAAATGCCAATCCGCCGCGCTGCTCTGGCTCGCCCCGACGCGCGCTTGAAAGGACGAGTAATGACCAGCTTCACCGCAACCTACAGCGCCGAAGATAACAAGATCCGCATCTACGCCTCATCGCGCCTCGATGCCGAGACCTATGCACGGGTCAAGGAAGCAGGCTTCAAATGGGCACCGAAACAGGACCTGTTCGTGGCGCCGAAATGGACGCCGCAGCGCGAGGACCTGGCGCTCGAACTGGCCGGCGAGATCGAGCCGGAAGAAATGACGCTGGCCGAGCGCGCCGCCATGAAGGCTGCACGGTTCGAGGAGCTGGCGCACAAGCGGCATGCCCAGGCCAATGCCTTTTCCCGCCGCGCCGACGAACTCTCGCAGGCGTTTTACATGGGGCAACCCATTCTGGTCGGCCATCATAGCGAACGCGGCGCGCGCAAAACCCAGGCGCGCATGCACTCGGCATCGACCGCCGCCGTGAAAGCCGGAAAAGCGGCGACCTATTGGCTGGGCCGCGCCGGCAGTGCCGAGCATTTCGCCAATCGCAAGAACGACCCGCGCACCCGGGCCAACCGGATCAAGACCTTGCTGGCCGACCTGCGCGACTTCCAGCGTGGCATCAACGCGGCTCATGCGGCACTCGCGATCTGGGAGCAGATCACGACCGACGAACAGATCTGCCATGCGCTCGGCAACATGGAATCCCGTAAGATCTGGGCGAACTACGATCTCTATCACAAGGTCGATAGAGGCGAAGTCACGCCCGCCGATGCCAGGCGACTGTGCATCGAGGGTGCGACGCTCGCCGTCAACGGCCCCAATCGCCACCGCTGGATCGAGCATATCCTGCACCGGCTCGCCTTCGAGCGTGCGATGCTGGGCGACGTGCCGCGCTACGAGGGTGCGCTGACCCCGGTCATCATCCAGGCTTTCGCCCGCGAGCATGGCGCCGAAAGTCCCAAATCCACCGCGAGCGGCACGGGACAGTTCCTGCTCGAAAGCCCGGTCCCGCTCCCGGCGCATATCGCGTCGGATGCCTCTCTCGAACTCAGCGAAGATGCTTGGCGCGACTTGATGCAGGCGTGCGGCTACACCGTGCCGGAGAAGAAAGCCCGGCGGGCATCGGACAAGCCAGCCGCCGCGCCACTGATCAATCTGTCGCGCGAACAGGCCGAGCAACTTCAGCGGATATGGAACCTGCGCATGGTCGCGGCCCGCAAGGGCAAGCAGGGGGCGGCCACGCCCAACGAGATCCGTGCCACGACACAGGCTTTCTATTCGGCCAATTCGAAGGGCGATTATGACGTATTCAAAACGGTGGAGATAGCCGCCGACGGTCGCCCCGTGCGAATGGGATGGCAAGGCAATGAGCGCGTGCGGTCGGGGGAGCCTGTCGCTCGCATCCGCATCTCCTCGCTCGGCAACCATTTCTACCAGCCTGATGCGGTGGTCATCATCACCGACAAGCCGGGCAATCCGTTGCCGATCGACCTTGACGCCCTGGAAGCCGACGCCCGCCGAGCCGCGAACGAGGAGGTCGAGGCATGAAGACGGAAACTCTCGAATCTGCCCTTGAGACCGCAGCCTGCCTCTGGGAAGCGGTGCTCACATTGCGCGACCATCCCGCCACCGATCCGGACGCCATCGCCCTGGCACTTGCCATCCGCGAGACGTGCAACGTCATCGGCACGGCCAGCCTGCGGTTGACGGTCGTGGGGTGGACCGATGCCGTCGAAGCAGCCTGGAGTGCGGTCTCCGACCGTTATGATCTGTCCTTCGACTGGGATTTCGTGCCTGACTGGATCGTCCGTCATATCGACTGGTCCGATCCCGCCCATCCCACGATCAGGCCGGAACCCTTGCCACCGGATCCCGATCCGGCCGCGAACTCCGGACCTGTTGCCGCCGCGTCGTCCGGCTTGCGGCCGCCTGTCCCAGAGGGGAACTGACCATGGGACGCTCGGTATCCCATCCCAGCGGAGCGCATGTCGCGTTCGCACAATGGGACGCAGGCTGGATCGAGGACGACGACGATCCCGATACCCGCCACTTCGATGAACTCGCGGCACAGGACGATTGGGATTTCATCGTCGAGAATTTTCGGGAGCAAGTGCTCGCCCACTATCCTTCCGTTTGGACCTCGGACGGTTGGATTGGCCGCGAGGACCGGATTGTCGCCATGAACCGCTATGCCCGCTTCGGCCTCTCCGAATATTGCGGCTGCATCGCCTATTGGGTGGTTCTGCGCGACGATATCGACCCCGATCTGGAAGGGTTGGCACAACGCTGGTTCGACCAGATCGAGGCAAAATTCGAACAGCGGTTTGCCACGCTCGTCCGCCTCGGCACCTTCTCGAACGGCGAGGCCATCTATCGCCGCGTCGCCGCCTGATTGGGACAGCCCGTCGCAGTAAGCCCTGATCTGCGCATCGGCCTTGCCCGCGCGGCGGGGCAACGCTTCCTCACCTCAACCGCATGGAGGATATCATGGTCCAACTCTCTCCCCTTCGCGGGCGTTTGGCGAGCGCGGAGCACGCCTACGCTTGCGCGATCCAGCGTCGAAGCGCCACCGGGCGCAACCAGTACGTCATCCGTACTGGTAGTCCGCTCCAACCATTCCGCGTGACGGAGACACGTCCGGCGAAGGACGATGATCTGGTCCTGCATGTCGCCTGATCAGGATTCCCATCGGCCTGGAGGCACGCCAATGGACGTCGCCAATCAATATTCCATCAAGCCGGGGATGTGGATCAGGACAGAGGAGGGCGAGAAGCTCTTTTTCCTGCGATATTCATCGACCGGCCATTGGGGTTTCTTTTCCGAAAGCCGCCACCACACCGCGCGGGAATACAAGCTCCCGCTTGCGGGCCTGAAACCCTGGCACGAGGAGCGCCGCACATGAAAACCCATGCCATGGCGAGCGGCCTCCGGGTCACGCTGTCAAAGACCGAACTCCAGGCCTTGCTGACCGTTGCGCGATATGGCGCGGAGCAGCTCGCTGCCGTGCGCGACTGTTATATCGTGCCCAAGCGGCAGGAAGCCGTGGCACCCGACATCATCAAGGGCCTCGAAGACGGCCTGGCCTCGCTCCGGTGGAAGCAGGCGGAGGCCAAAGAGAGACGCGAAGCGCCCAAGCGTGAGGCCGAACGCCGGGCAGCGCGCGAGCATCATGCCGTGATCGACGGTCATGCCGTGTGGGGAATGCTCAGCGACTGGACCGACCTCTCCGACGATCCCGACCAGCGCCGATGGGCGGACATGTTCCACCCGGACATCGACCCGCGTCCCCAAGGCGAACTTAGGCGGAATGTCTGGCGGGTATTCATCAGCAAGGGCGGCGCCGCGGCGGACGATCTTGTCGTCTTTCCGGGCGATTGCACCGAAACCGCCGATCGCCGGGAAATCGAACAGCTCGCGCGCCGGATCATCGCCAATTATCAAAAATGACGATCTCGCGCCAGCGGGATGCACACACTTCGGGAAGCGACTCGATGAAGCAAGCGGGGCGCGGCCCCAACTCTTCACAGGAGCTGAACCATGCAGGACATCACGTTCCATCTCGGCTCTGCCGGACATCCGGTAAGCTGGACCCTCCATGCGGTCTACGGTCGCGCCAGCGGAATCGCGCTCGCATCCGCCCGCGCATGGTACGCCCTGCAGGTGTCGGCCCCTAGATTGGCTACGCCGCCGCCAGGCGGCCAATATGTCGTGCAGATCAGAAATGATCAGGTCGTGAATGCCGAACTGCTCTTCGATGCCGAGTATTTCCGGCAGCATCAAGAGCCGGACGATGTATCCTGGCTATGCCAGTTTCACACGTTTCCGCTCGAGATATCCGAGCGCCTCAAGAACATCGTCACCGCGGACCTGCGCAGCCGGCTGATCGCTGTCGGGTTCCTGATCCCCCGCGCCGAGTGGGTTGAGCGATACCCCGATCAGGCCGACTTTTTGCGACAGTTCCGAGAAATCCGGCATCGGGACGGAGCATAATCTGCGTGGCTGGCCTCGGCCGTGTGAAGGAAAGAAGGAGGGATGGTGGTGAGGCTCACTTGGGAGTTCACCAGCCATGCCCGTTGCAAACCATACTTCCTATATTCCATCCCGCACACCGCCGGTCTTTATTTCGGGCTCCCTGTCGATCCGGCAACTTCCGCTGCTCGTGAAGGAACGGCTCTGCGTCATCATCGACCATGAACTGCCGGTCGTGATCGGCGATGCACCCGGTGCGGACGCGGCCGTCCAGCGGTTCCTTGCCGATTGCGGCGTTCGTCACGTCACGGTCTTTTGCGGCGGTCCGAACCCCCGACACAATATCGGCGCATGGCCTGTCCGGCAGGTCCGAACCAACGCGCCTTCCGGCACGCGAGCCTTCCATAGCGCGAAAGATCGCGAAATGTCGGGGCTCGCAGGGGCCGGCTTCGTCATCTGGGATGGCGCCAGTCCAGGCAGCCGCGCCAACATCCTGCACCTTTGCCAGCGCGGACGCTATGTCCTCGTTTTCCTCCGCGCCGAGGACTGTTTCGTCGCCCTGTCCACCGACGCCGAACGCATGGCCTTCCTGGCGTCAGGCGGTCTCATCTGACATTACCGCAGTTGCCCGGAACTTCCCCGAAAGCGAATGGCCACGCCCGGGCTCGCGACTGCCCGTCGGTGAGTCCCAGCAGCTGGGCGACGTTACCGAGTTCCGCCTCAAAGCTATGGATGATGGCTTGAAAGATCGGCTTTACGCTCCTAGATCGTGAATCGAACGATTCGATCGAATTGATCGAATGGAGGTGGATATGCAGACCGTAACAGCCAATGAGGCCAAGACCCGCTTCGGCGAACTGATCGACCGTGTGCAGCGCGAACCCGTGCGCGTCACGCGCCGCAATCGGGTCGTGGGTGTCATGGTGTCCCCGGAGGACTATGCCGCCATGCGCGAGTTCTACGCCGACAGGCTTGCGCGCACGCTGCGCGATACCGCCAGCGAGGCCGCGAAGAAGGGCCTTACCGATAGCGAACTGGAGCGTCTGCTTTCCGATGAAGGGTGATGCCTTCGTTCTCGATACGAATGTCCTCATCAGCGCCGCGCTTTCGGCAGAATCAGCCCCCGCGGGAGTGACGCTCTGGGTCATCGCGAATGCCCGGCTGATCTTTGCCGAGCCCACCTTCGAGGAATTCCGATCCCGGCTTTGGCGCCCGAAATTCGACAAATATCTGACCATCGAGCGTCGGAACCAGATCCTGCACGATTTCAGCGCCATCGCCGACTGGGTGGAACTGGATGACGCGGCCCTGCCAGTCCGCAGCCGGGATCCCGACGATGATATGTTTATCCGCACCGCCATTGCCGGATCGGCTCGCTGGCTGGTGAGTGGCGACAAGGATTTGCTCGAAATTCAGGGATTGCCGTCGATCAATATTCTATCGCCAGCAGACATGCTGAAACGGATTTCCGCATAGGTCGTCGGATAGCAGGCGCTGCCGTCATGCGCCTTCGAGCAGGCGCTCTCGCGCAAGATCGAGCGCATGCGACAGCCGTATCGCCACTACCTGATCCTTGGGATCAGCGAGGCAGCCCAGTGCGGCCTCCATCAACTCTATAGCCTTTTCGAGCCCAGGTATTTCCTTGGTCATGAGCCAGTCTCCGTTAACCCCGCTCAGTCGGCGGGCACCCTCCCGAAGAAGGATGCCGGCCTCTGAGCCGGACGGTCGAAACGCGACGATAGGCGCGCGCCTGCATTTGTGGCTTAGCTGCTGCCCGGCCTTCGACGCGAGGGTATCCTTTGTTGACCAGATGTTGGCAAGAAAGGAGTCGGTCATGTCGAAGAAGATCGTGGTGCCGTCCTATTTGGCGGCGATGGATCGAGCGGAGGCCGATCCTTCGGCGGCGCGCTTTTGGGTTGGCCTGGATGTCGGCTACAAGAATACGGCGGTCTGCGTTCTCGATTGTGACGGCGCGATTGTTCACCAGGTCTCGATGAAGAGCAGCGCCACCGAGATCGGACGTTATCTGCGCAAGAACTTCAAATCGCATGTGACGCTGATCGGCATTGAGAGCGGCGGGCTGACGCCGCATCTGACGACCAAGCTGCGTGCGCAGGGCTTCCAGGTTGTAGTGCTCGATGCGCGCCAGGTGCATCGCGTGTTGTCGGTCAAGCGGAACAAGACCGACACGAACGACGCACGCGGCATCGCCGAGATCACGCGGACGGGCCGGGAATATCTGACCGAGGTCTATGTCAAATCGAACCTGTGCTTCGAGATCAGGGCCTATCTCACCATGCGCGACCGCCTCGTAAAACAGCGACGCGAGACCGAGGCGATGATCCGCGGCCTGGTGCGGGTCTACGGCGGACGGATCGAGGGTGGGACCGAAACCGCGGCGAGCTATCGCAGCCGCGCCATCGACCAGATGTGCCTCATCGCCGACACTGAAGGCGTCGATCTGCGACCACGGGTCCTGCCGCTGCTCGATCTGTGCGAAGGCTTCTACGTCGAGGCCAACCGCATCGAGCGCGAGCTGGAACTGCTGGCCGCGTCGAACCCGGTCTGCAGGCGGTTCATGGAGATCCCCGGCGTCGGCACGATCACCGCCGTATCGTTCTACAGCGCGATCGAGGACCCGACGCGCTTCCGGCATGTCGACGATGTGGCCGCCTATCTGGGCCTGACCCCGCGCGTCTACCAGTCGGGCGAGAGCCTGACGCATGGCGGCATCAGCAAGATGGGCAACCAGCTCACCCGCACGCATCTGGTCGGCGCCGCGACCGTCATGCTGTCGAACACCCGGTCGTTCAGCACGCTCAAGGACTGGGGCCTCAAGCTCAGCAAGCGGATCGGCTTCAACAAGGCGAAGGTCGCGCTGGCACGGAAGCTGGCGATCATCATGTTCAGTCTGTGGCGTGACGGCACCCACTTCATGGCCAAGGCGGCCGACGTGCCGGCGCACCGGGCGCTGATGCAGAGCCGGCTGCCGGCCTGAGCGCGCAGGTTCACACCAGGTTCGCTCGCACAATGGCGGCGAAACAGTCCTCCCGGGAGGCGGAGGGATCGGAGACTTCGGGTCTAAAGGTGAGGTGGTGACAACCTCGTGACGCTTGTTGAAGCTCCACCCTTTGCTAGTGAATGCCCATACTGCGGCAGGCGATCGGCCCAACGGCCACGACAAACGCCCGACCGCGAAGAGACTGTTGCACTCCGGGATGGATGATGTGGACTTGCAATGATCGACGGAGAAGAAGATCATGACGTAGCAATATAAAGTCTGGATACCCTCTACCGTGGGGGCAGCAGCTAGAGACTTTAGCCGAACAGCCTGGACATATAGGGTCGTTGCGGTGGCGGCAACGCTGAGCGAAGATGTTATCGGGGCCGGTCCTGTGGTGGCTGTGATCCCGTAAATATCATCATCAAGGACTTCAGGAGGCGACCATGGCCATCAAGGTCAAGCCGGAAGAAGTGATCCGGCATGAAGCAGTATACAGCGTTGGTCTAGATGTCAGCCAGCGCAGCACGAGCATCTGTGTTCTCGATCCCACCGGCAAGACCGTGATGGAGGGGCAAGCGAAGACCAACCCGTTCGAGATCGGCCGCTATTTGCAAAAGCGCATGGAAGGGCCGCTAAAGCTTGGTATGGAGACCGGCAGTCTCGCATCCTGGCTCTACCACGGCCTGCGCAAAATGGGCCTCGACGTGACTGTGATGGATGCCGTCCATGCTCACCGGGCGCTATCGCTCAAGCGCCAGAAGACCGATCGCAACGACGCGCATGGCCTGGCGGAAATGGTGCGGCTCGGGTCGGACTGGATGAAGGCCGTGCACATCAAGGAGCAGGCGAGCCAGGAACTGCGCGTTCAGCTCGCCGCACGAGCGCGCCTGGTGAAGCAGAAGATCGACCTTGAGAACGAGCTTTGCGGTTTGCTGAAGCCGTTCGGTCTGATTGTGGCGCGGGGCAACGTCAGCGCCGACACCTTCCGCGATCGCGTGGTCGATGCGCTCTGTGAGGCCCAGGACAATGGCTTCCATATCCGGCCATTGCTGATGCCGCTGCTCGACGTGCATCGGCTCATCGCCCAACACATCGCCGAGGCCGACGCGCGGCTTGAGATCGTGGCCAAGTCCGAACCGATCTGCCAGCGCCTGATGACCGTCCCGGGTGTGGGGCCGGTCACTGCATTGGCCTTCCGCGCGACGATCGACGATCCGACCCGCTTCAAGAGCGCATCCGATGTCGCCGTCTATCTCGGCCTCACCCCGCGCCGATATCAATCGGGCGAGCAGGATTATCACGGGCGCATCAGCAAGCGCGGGCACTCGCCGACCCGCCTGCATCTCGTCCAGGCCGCAACTGTGCTGCTCATCAGCGTCAAGCGATGGTCGGCGCTGAAGGCCTGGGGCGTGCGCTTGGTGAACCGCATCGGTTTCAACAAGGCGAAAGTGGCGGTGGCCCGCAAGCTCGCCACTATATTGTACAGGATCTGGCGTGACCAGAGCGAGTTCCGCTGGGGCAAGGCGACCATGGACCCTGCGGCATCTGCCGCGGCTACCAGCTAATCGCCCCAACCACGGAACCTGGACGGGAGAATCCAATCCCGGACGGGCGTAACCTGCAGGAACGGCGGGTAGGTGACCTTGAGCGCGTATTGTCGGGTCTATCCTCATGGAAGGCATACGGCGTTGTTGACATATAAAGGCACCACTCGTGGCAGAACCCTAAATGACGGCATCCGGCCATGCCTCCAGAAGAGGCTTTCACAATAACGCCGGCATGACCTCGCAGAGAATAGTGAATCCTGCCCAGCGCCCCGACGCCCAGCACAGAAGGAAGAAATTATGAAAGACTGATCTTCACTCTTGACCACCGCAACGAGAGAATACATACAGGCGATCCGGCCGCAAAAGCCTTGCAGCCGACTCTATCGTCCGGAGTTTCGACGCTCCGGCCCGCCACCGGCGGACACCCCTCCCTAGACCGATTGGCCGGAGGTTGCCAATCGGTTCCTGCTGCGTAGCAATAATGGTGAGACCCGATACACGCGTCTGGCCGAGGGTGTGGAGGCTTTCCATAAACATGAAAACGCAGCGACGCATGTAGCGACGGTGCGATTGTCCCATGTGCCTTTTACGAAACAGCGCCGCGGCAAATATCTTTGCCACGCATCATCGGAAGAAATGCCCATGCACGTCGAATTTAAGATCGAGGGCCGCTACCACGTGCCCGAAGGCACGTCGCTCATAGAGGGAGTGGCCAATCAATTTCGTTTGCCGACGGGGCAAATCATATCGGTGTACCCCGTGATCGAAATGGCGCGCAGTGCCGATAGCGACGACCATCGCGACCTCAACTGGTCCGAGTGCGTGGCGCTGGGAATATCCCTCGACCTCTACGACCGCCAGTCCGAACTCGAGCCGGACGGCTGACCAACTCGAGCTGCAACCTTTCGGACGACCCTAGCGCGTGGAAACGCGTGCCTGCGCGACTGGACGATACATATCGGCGCGCTCGCGCATCACCCCCGTAAGCCAGACGAGATGGCTCGCCGCATCCGCCAGCGGGAGCGTCGCTACCGCATCGAACAGGCGGCGCTGATAGGGCGAATTGCGTTCAAGGATATCTGCCAGGCGCTCGCGCCCCGGACTGGCGGGATCGGTGATTTCGGCATTGGCTTCGCGGGCCGCCTCCAGGAAGGCTTCGGCCAGCTCCTGCGCCTCGTAATAGCCGCCATCGAGACCTTCCCCGAGCGCCAGGGCCGCAATCTCGCTGCGCACGTCCGCGATGTCGAGGTCGTTGACCGCATCGACGAGCGGCAGATTGAAATCGAAACCGGCGAGATAGTTCGCAATCATGGGAAGCCTCCTTCATTAAGCTTAGAACATAGAAAGAACAGGCTTTCAAGATCGATCATAATCGCGATAGGAGCGGCAACATGCATTTCTCTTCCGCAGGGGCCGCCCGGAACGGCCATCATCCCGCGCCGTGACCGGGGCTACCGCACCCCTTCGCCTTCAGGGAGCTTTGCGCCCAAGCGAACGAGGTTTCCTCCTCGAAATGGACGACGGCCATATCTGGCGTCTCTCTGGGGCGGAGGACTTCGCGCCGCTTGAGCACAGAGAGGTCATCGTCGAGGCACGCAAGGCCAGCAGCAGCCTCCTCGAGGTGTTCTGGATCGGGCCGGCGTAGCGCGGGATCAGCGGCATGCTTCGCTGGTCTCCCAGGCGTTGCGCTGGCGGCACGGTTGCGGCGGGGTTCGGCGAGGACGCCTCACCCCGCAATCACCGTCGGACGAGGTCGTTCATCGCATCCAAAGCCGCCTCCGCAGTGTCTCGGCGTGCCGGGGGTGGTCCGGGGAAGCAAGGGCTGCCTCCGCCCAAGCTCCGGTAGAAGAAAATGGGCCTGCCGACGGGATTATCTGATCCAAAAGGGTCGGCAGGCCATTTTCTTCAACCTCCACTAGGGCGCAGCGCGACGTCCCTTGCTTCCCCGGACCACCCCCGGCCCTTGAGCCCCGGCGAAGGCGGCTCCGGATGCGATGAACGACGACGACCGCCCCGTCCTCCGCTGATCAGGAAGGAATGGCTTCGCCATACTTTTCTTTGTTCAGGGCCGCTGCCGCGTCTGTTTTATTGGCTCAGGCTCACCAGATACGATTAAATTCTGTCAAGAAAACAATGCTATATCCCAAATAAAGGGAAGGGGGTAAGGTAATTGTGCGGATGGGGATTGGCCCCGGAGGCACTTTTACTGGAGTAGAGGCAATGAATATTGGTGAGGTTAAACTGAATAGGGGCCGTCTGATGGGGTGGATTGCTACCCGCACGATCGACCTGCCCAGGCTAGGATTGCGCCCTGTCGAGAGTGATGCCGAGCGCCCCCCTGCCTATGAAATTCTCGCGCTCAATGTCGGCGACAGGTGGGTGCAGGTCGGCGCACTTTGGGAAGAAACATCGCAAAAGGGCGAGGTCTATTATCAAGGCTACATCGACGACCCCAGTATGCCCGAAAAGCTCCCCATTGCCTTGTTCGGCACGGATGCCAAAGGCTATCAGGTCGCATGGCGCAGGGACGAACGGCGCGACGACTTCGGCCCCGCCACCCGCAGCGCGCGCCGTGAAACCCCGTCCGGTAACGGCGAGGATTACGGTTTCGGGGGCAGCACCGCCGACGACAGCGGCAGGCTCGCAACCGAAGGGGCGGGGGCCGATCTGGACGACGAAATCCAGTTCTAGGCGCTAGGCCGAGACGGGCCGGGGGAGCGCTGGAACGCTTCCCTGGACCCTGACCGATCATCGAGCATCAGGAGTCACACCCATGAGCAAGCAATCAGCTAAGAAAGCCGTTAGCACATTCGCGGACCTGCCGGAACTTTACGCCGAAGAAACCGCAACTCCCGCCTTTGAAGCGTCCTTTGGCGATCCGCTTCCCCTGTCCATCATCGAACCGGGCGAGGAACCGGGCGAACACACCATGCCCGAACCCTTCGCGGCGCAGAAGGTATGCGGCGAGCTTATCACGTCGCTTTTCCTGCTACTGGACGATACCCGCCTTAGCCCGCTCGCCCCGGATGCGGCATGGGGCATTGTCAACAGCTTCCACTTCGTCGCGGGAACGCTGGAGCGCCGCGAGGATCGCATAGCCGACAAAATTCGGGAGATGACCCGGCGGATGGAGCCGGGCGAGGTGTTCAACAAGGAACTGGAAGACGCGCAACTTGAGTGCCAATCGCTGGCCGAACAGCGCGCCGCATTCGAGGCAATGCGCGACTATGCCGCCGCCATGTATCGCGCTTGCTGGCGTCGGGCATGGGCACCAACCAAGGGCAGCAAGGCGTCATCCGTCAGCACGGCGAGTTATATCAATGCGCTCGATTTCCTGCGCGAGCGTGCCCTTGCCAAGCGGGAACGGGTTGAGCCGCAAGGCCCGATTGTCGTCTTTTCCGGCCCTGCCATCTGGGAGGAATGGGAACCGCTTTGGGCCAAGCTGGACGAGATCAAGGTCCGCACACCGCACATGACGCTGGTAACGACCGGCCAGCGCAAGGGGGCGGATGCCATCGCGGCGGCATGGGCCGCGCGGGAAGGGGTGCCCGTTGTCGCCTTCGGACTTTATGGCACCGGCCGCAAATCGGCTTTCACCCGCAACCGGAAACTGGCCGAGCTTGGCCCGGTCGAAGCCGTGCTTTGCGAGGGATCGGGATTGCAGGCCAATCTCTACCAGACCTTGCGCAAGGAAGGCGTTCCCATTCACGCTTTCCAGAAGCCCAAGGATGCAGCCGCGCCGCGCAAGGCGAGGGGCAGCGAGCAGACACCGGAAGAGGATACATTCCGGCGAGCGCGGCGCTTCGTCTGAACCATGAGAGCGCGGCGCTTCCCCCAAAAGCGCCGCGCCCCATCATTGCATGACATTCGCCAAGGCTGGCGCGCTTTCGCGCGCTGGCCTTTTTTCGTGCTTCAGGCCGCCGCCGCGCCTGACGGCGCGGCGGCGGGAGGACGGAAAGGGGCAGGGGGCGGACATCTCATGTCCCCGCCGGGGAGGCGGACGCTTCGCCGTCATCCCCCTTGGCGCGCGTTGCGCCAGGCGCAGCTTTCCCCGAAAGGGGGGCATCGGACGGAACCGCCGCCCCCTTGAGCGCACCGAACGCCGCCGCGCCGCCAAGCCGTAGCACAAGACCGAGCACGTCGCGGAACTCGCGTTCCGTTAGTTGCTCGACCGGCAGCGCCGTCACGATCCCCGCATAGCGATCGCGCAGCCGCTGGCGCGCTGTGGCGATTTCAACCGATATTCTCTTTTCGCGCTCGACCAGATCAGCGAGCCTATCGCGTTCCGACATTTTCGGCATGACCACTTCCTTTAGGTGAAGCCGGTCCGCTCGCCACGCCGCCCTTGTCGCATGGGCGCGCCCACACCACAAGCGAGCCTGCCGCATA
The DNA here is from genome assembly GCF_001556015.1 of Novosphingobium sp. CCH12-A3. Lineage (NCBI taxonomy): Bacteria > Pseudomonadati > Pseudomonadota > Alphaproteobacteria > Sphingomonadales > Sphingomonadaceae > Novosphingobium > Novosphingobium sp. CCH12-A3. The sequence continues at coordinate 37,442 of NZ_LSIA01000235.1, forward strand.
GCGCGGCCCATCTCCCCACATCGACCCAGCCGCCAAGGGTGCGCCCGGCAGCGGTAGAGCAGACGCAGCGACGCCGTCGCTGCGGGCAGGCGGACGCACGCCCTTCGGGGTTTGTAATGCACCGTACGCACGGGTGCTGGAGCCTGAAACAGACGTGAAATCAACAGGATATGCTGTCGGACACGTCAGACAGATTCCAAGTTTGCTGTCCGACACTAGTGACATCACCCCATAGCCCTTCCAAAAAGTCCAGCATTCCCGCGCTTTTGCGCTGTCAGACGCGTCGGACAGCCTGATTTTCTTGTGATTTGCCTGGACGCCGAGTATAGTTGTCAGCGCTTCATGACCGTCCTGGCGAAGCTCCGTGAGGAGCTCAGCGCCATGGCGCGCATTACCATCCGCATTGATGACGATCTGCTCGACCGGCTGAGCCGCCGCGCCCGCCGCGTCGGTGTCACCGTTTCCGAACTCGTTCGTCCCGCTCTCGAACATGCCGCCGACAGCCGCGCGGGCTATGTCTTCACCTCGCAGGACGAAATCCTCGCCGGCGTCCTGCAGACGCTCTCGATCGTCGCGGCGGCGGTGCGCAAGCGCTCGCCTGAAACCCTCGAACAGGGCATGGCCGACGCCCGCGCCATGCTCCACGAAAAGGGCCTGCTCGCGTCGGGGGAACAGCCGTGATCCAGCCTGCGTGTCTCCCTCCATCGGCGGGCTGCGGCCGCCTCGAATTCCCCGACATGGCGATGATCGTCACCGCGGCTGCCCCCCGACATGGGAGCGCCATCCGATGAGCATCTTCCGCAACGACACCCTTGGGAGCTGGACCCGCGGCGGCCAGGCGATCGTCCACAATGTCCGCATGACCACCCAGGTCTTCTTCCAGACCGTGCTCGCCGGGCTGGTCCTCTGGGTTATGGGCACCTGTTGGTGGGCGCTCGAAAAGTCCACCGACTATCAGCGCTTCGTCCTCGTGAAGCTGGTCGAGGCGACGTTCAAGGTGGACGCCGCGCCGGGGACCAACGACCCGGTGCTCTTTCGCACCCCCGAGGGTCGCGAGTATTGGGCGTCGGCCGATGCGCTGCTGGAATCGGGCATCGCGAGCCAAGCGCTCCACAAACTCGAAACCGACCTCATTCACGGAGCGGCGATCGCGGGTGTGGTCGCCTTCTTCGGGCTGATCAGCGCCTGGTTCTACTTCACCCGGACCGGGCGCGGCCTTGGGTCCAACGAGTATCTGCGCGGCGCCCGCTTCGGGAGCGTATCGCAGGTTCGCCGCGCGCTCTGGCGGCAGAAGAAGGGGAGCCTTTCGATCGGCGGGGTCGGCGTTCCCGATGCCTTCGAACCGGAGCACATCCTGATCTGCGGCGCCCCCGGAACGGGCAAGACCAACCTCATCACCACCATGCTCGAAGGCGTCCGCAAACGGGGAAAGCGGGCGATCGTCTATGACACCGCGGGCTCGTTCGTGGAGAAGTTCTACCGCCCCGGCCGCGATATCCTGCTGAACCCGCTCGATGCGCGCACCGACATCTGGAGCCCCTGGGTCGATGTCCCCAAGGACTATCATTACGACCAGATCGCCGAGTCCACGATTCCCGACAAGCATGGCGATCCTTTCTGGTCGAAATCGGCGAGGGGCACCCTGGTCGCCGTGCTGCGCAAGCTCGCTCGGCAGCAGCACACCCTGATCTCGGTTCTCCTCGACCGGGTGCTGCGCTCCCCGCTCGCCGATCTTGCCGCCTTTGTGAAAGGCACCGACGCGGCAGCTTTCATCTCGACTGAAGGGGAACGCACGTCGGCGGGCATCCAGGCCGAGCTTGCTTCGGTCATGCGCAGCTTCTCCTATCTCGATGACACCACTGACGGCTTCTCGATCCGGCGCTGGGTCGAAAATGAGAAGGATGACAGCTGGCTGTTCGTCACCGTCAAGGCTGACCAGCTTCCCTCGCTCCGCCCCCTGATCACGGTATGGCTCGACATCGCGATCAGCGCGATCATGAGCCTCGCCCCCGACCGCGCTCGCCGGCTTTACTGCGTGATCGACGAGTTGCCGACGCTCCAGAAGCTCCCGAGCCTCTCCGACTTTCTCGCCCGCGCGCGGAAGTATGGGGGCTGCGGCATCCTGGGGTTCCAGTCCTATCCCCAGCTCGAGGCGACCTACGGCATCCAGGATGCGGCCGCCATCACCGGCTATTGCTCGACCTGGGTGGCGCTCCGGGCGAACGATACCGCGACCGCGAAGCATGTCTCCGAGAACCTCGGCCAGGTCGAGCAGGTCGAAGCCAATGAAGGGATGAGCTACGGGGTCAACGACATGCGCGACGGGGTGAACCTGTCACGCATGCAGGTGACCCGGCCACTGGTGATGCACACCGAGGTCACGAACCTGCCCAACCTGTCAGGCTATCTCCGGTTCGGGCGCAATCTCCCCGTGGTGCGCTTTACCGATCGCTTCAATCCCCTGCCTTCGCTCGCCCCCGCGTTCGTCGAGCGCACCGAGCCTCCCACGCGCTTGCCGGCCGGCAAGATCATCATTGCCCAGGCTTGGGCCCGCCGGCGAGCGGCCCAGGCGGCGCAGCAAGCGGGTGCGGGGCAGGGGCCGGGAGAGAGCCATCCTTCCGCAGGTCAGACCGCGCACCAACCATCGCCTCCCGCCCAGGGGGATCTGTTCGGCAAGAATAATGTCGCGCCGATCGGCGAACCCGTCCCGCCCGAGGTTCCGGAAGAGGCCGAAGCGGAAGCCTTTGCGCAGACCGATCATGGCGCGTCCGATGGCGGTGCAGATACGCCGGCAGGCGAAGTCCCCGATGAAGAGGAGGTGACCGCAGCGCCCGTCCCCCTGCTGGGCGCCGCGCGCGGTAGCGTCCGGGTGACGCTCGATAGCCATGGCCGCAGCGACGGTCCGCGCGAAAAGGCGAAGCCGGCATGATCCATCCTCGCCGCCTCAAGGGCACGCCCGCCAATATTGCCCGCTACTATACGATCGGCGACTACTACACCAAGGGCGGCAACGAGCCGTCCGAATGGGGTGGCAAACTCGCAAAGAGCCTCGGCCTGTCGGGCGAGGTCGACCCGAAGCAGTTTGAGGAACTGCTCAGCGGCAAGGTGGGCGACCAGCAGCTAGGCCGCCGCCGCAAGGAAGGCATCCAGCATCATCCCGGCTGGGACTTCACCATCAGCGCCCCCAAGTCGATCTCGATCCTGGCGCTGGTGACGGGCGATGAGCGGATTCTTGCCGCGCATGAACGGGCGGTCGGCGTTGCTCTCGCCTTTGCCGAGGAACATGCCGAACTGCGCCGCCGGGTTGAGCGCGAGATCGTCCACGAGACGACCGGGCGAGTGCTGTTCGCGCGCTTCACCGAGCATTCCAGCCGCGAGGGCGATCCGCACCTGCATACGCATGCCGTCTTGCTCAACATGACCAATCATCTGAACGGCGATCGCATGTCGAGCCTCGAGACGCGCTCGATGTATGCCGTGCAGCTGGTCATGGGCCAGATCTATCGCAACGAGATAGCCCATGACATGCGCGAGATCGGTCATGACCTCGTCTTCGACCCACGCACGGGACTGTTCGAGGTCGAGGGGATGCCCGGCCAGCTTATTCGTGACTATTCGCAGCGCGCCGAACAGATCAACGCTCATGCCGCCGAACATGGCTACGAAGGCCAGGCGATGCGCCGGATTTCCTTCTTTGCGACCCGCAAGGCCAAGGAAAAGGTCGGGCTGGACGATCTTCAGAGCCGATGGCAGGCGCAGGCGCAACCCTATCGTGAGGAACTCGACAAGCTCCAGGCAACCGCTCGCGAGCGTGGTGAACGGACAATCGAGACCGACCCGCGCGTCGCCCGTCGCGCTGCCCTGTTCGGAATCCGGCAGAATGAGACGCGCGAAGCGGTCAACAATATCGAGCGGTTCTATCGCACCGCATTGGCTTCGCATGTCGGCGAAGTGCGGTTCAGCGACGTGCGGCCGTTGTTCGAGACGCAGGAAGCCAAGGGCAAACTCTTCGTCACCGTGCGGCAGACCGGCGATCAGCCGCTCCCGCGCGGACGCACGTCGCGCCGGACCGCCAAACTCGAACTGGCGCTGTCCGAACATCTTTCGCTCGCGATGCGCGATGTCTCTCCGGCCGCTACCGCTGAGCGTCTGGCCGAAGTCGCCGCGGCGCAGGGCCTCAACACCGAACAGACCGCGGCACTGATCGCGATCGGCAGCGGCAACGATCGGGCGGTCGGCGTTCATGGCGCCGGCGGCGTGGGCAAATCGACCCTCGTTCGTGCGCTGGTCGAGGCGACCCGCGACGATCATGTCACCGTCGCGCTTGCGCCCACCTCTTCGGCGGCGGCGGAACTCGGCCACAAGGCAGGCATCGAGTCCCGCACTCTTGCCTCGCTTCTCGCGAGCGGTGGTCATGGTCTCACCGACCAACATATTCTCGTGGTGGACGAGGCGGGCCAGCTCGGCAACCGGCAAGCGCTGCGCGTGCTGGAGATCAGCCGCGCGACCGGCGCGCGCCTCATATTTCTCGGCGACAACAAGCAGACCGGCGCCATCGAGCAGGGCAAGGCCTATTGGCTGCTCCAGCAACTGGGACTGCCGACCAGCCAGCTCAAGGAAGCCATGCGGCAGAAGACCGGCTCCACGCAGGAGGCCGCGGACCTCGCGCGCAAGGGCGACTATGCCGCCTCGCTCGCCGCGCTCGATCGCGTGACGACGGGCGCCAGCGCGGAGGAACTCGCCAAGGGCATGGTCGCCGAATGGACGCGCCTCAAACCGGCGATGCGGACCGAAACCAATATTCTCGTCCTCGACAATGCGACCCGCCTGATCGTCAACAGCCATATTCGCGAGGTGCTGAAGCGTGAGGGCACGGTCGCGGCGGAAGAGCATCGGCTGGAGGTGCTGACGCCGGCCGGGATGACCGACCAGGAAAAGCAGATGGCGCGCTTCTACAGCGCCGGTCAGGTGCTGAAATTCTCGCGCGACAATCCGGGCTTGGGGATTGCCCGCGATGCCGATTATCGCGTCGTGGGGATCGGCCGGAATAATCATGGCCGCCAGGTCGTGCGGCTCGCCGACGTGCATGGTCGCATCATCGAATGGCGTCCGGGGCTCGGCAAGGCGGCCCATGTCAACGTGTTTCTCACCGAGAACCGCCAGCTTGCCGAGGGCGACCGCATCCAGTGGCGGCTCCTCAACAAGGAGATCGACGTCAAGAACGCCGAGCGCGGCACCGTGTTGGGGCTCGACGGCTCGATCGCAACCATCAAGTGGGACCGGGGCGAGCGTGTCCAGCAGGTCGATCTCTCGGAGCACCGGACCTGGGATCATGGCTATGCGGAGACCGTCTATTCCGCGCAGTCGAAGACCTATGCCCGCGTCTATGCGCTGGCCCCGGTGGAATCGGGTCTGGTCAACGGTCAGAATTACTACACCGCCATCACGCGCGCTGCCTATGGCGTGAAGCTCTGGACTGAAGACCAGAAGCGCCTCGCCGAAAAGCTTGCCTCACGCTCGGGCGAGAAGACCTCGTCGCTCGAAGGGCTCGGGCGGATCAAGGCCGACAGCCACAAGATCCGCGGTGCGCGCCATAAGGATCGGCTCGACCGCTCGCGCGAGGCAAATGCCCGGACACGCGAATCCCGCAAGGCCGAACGCGAGCAGCGTGAGCGGGAGCGCGACGAACGTGCTGATCGTGGTCCGCGCGACATAGGCGAGCTTCTTGCCGGACGCGCGCAGGAGACCGCATCGCTGATCGACCGCTTCCTGCGCGGCAGGCTCGAACGCGACCGGGCACGCACACCGACAGAGCCCGAACGCGCCGGCGGTCGCGAGCTTGCCCCTCAATCCCAACCCCAGCCCCAGCCCGAACATGGTCAGTCCGGCCATGGCGGCGGGCATGAGCGATAGGAGAAACCAATGGATGTTATTCTGCTGCTGGCAGTTGTCTGCGCCGCCCTGCTGGTGTTTCTGTATAGACGCTATCGCGTGCCCATTAGTCACCGCTGGCGACGACGGCAGGCTCGGACCATGTGCGAACAGTTGCGGGGGCGCGACCACGATCAGCCCGCCGCGCTCCACTATGCGCGGCTGCGCGCCATGGACCCGCTGGCGTTCGAGGAATTGTTGCTCGAAGCCTTCGAGCGGCGCGGGCACAGGGTCATCCGCAATCGCCGTTACACCGGCGATGGCGGCGTCGATGGCGAAGTGATCATCAGCGGCGAGCGCTGGCTGATTCAGGCCAAGCGCTATCGTGATGCTATCCACCCGGACCATGTGCGCGATTTCGCCATGCTCTGCGCCACCCGTCGACGGCGCGGTATGTTCATCCATACCGGCCGTACCGGAGGAATAAGCCGCACCGTCGTTAGCGCGGACGCCATTGAAATTGTGTCGGGACAGCGATTGCTCGCGCTACTGACCGGAGCACCGTTCCAGCCAGATGGCCGACAGACGCGCGAAGGCGCCGCAACCGGCCCCGCCCGTTTCCACGATCGGAGTCTGCCATGAGCGCGCGTAGATCATGCTCGGCTTGCTGGCCGGTCATCAAGGCTTCACTCGCCACCGTTGCGCTCTTGTCCGCTGGCTTGTCCGCTGGGCTGGCGCCTGACACGGCGCTCGCGAAAAGACCTGGGGCAGCGGAACCCCCTGAAATTGCCCGCTGCATCCGGGTCGCCGCGCGTGGACATCCTTGGCTCGAAAAAACTTTATGGGGCTTGCGCGATCAGGAAGCGGGCTGGCTCGGCGCGGAAGTCGCCAACACCAACGGAACCCATGACCTCGGCCCACTTCAGATCAACAGCTGGTGGGTGCCGCATATCGCCCGCCTGATTGGGAAACCCGACTATCAGGTGCGGCATTGGCTGCGTCACGATGCCTGCTTCAACGCGGATGCCGCGCGCTGGATCTTCCTGTCAGGTCTTCGGACCACGGGCGACTACTGGAAGGCGATCGGTATCTATCATAGTCCCACCGCATGGCGCCAGCGAACCTATGCAGCGAAGGTCGCCAACCATATGCGGGCACGGTTCGGGCCAAGCCTGTTCGGTACGGGCAGCGCGGAAGCGCGGAGGTAGGTTGAGCGCGATGCGGGTCGAGAGGAGCAGCACAACGGCGGCGTAGCCAGCGATCCGGTTTCACCGAAGCGAACCTCGTCACAATATGGCTGCACAGCGGTAGCCACTCTTCGTTGCTCGCTCAGCTATTTGCGTCGGGGACGGGATGTCGCGCGCTGTGGGGGGAGCTTCCTCTTTTCCCGATCCTGGATGGCCTCAGCATCGAGCTTGCTCAAGATCTGGGCATCCATGAGGGCGCGAGCGACGAGTTCGGAACGCTTGTAAACGCCATATCGCTTTTTGGCTTCCGAGACGAAGTATTTGACGGTGGATGCTCCGAGGCCGAGGATTTTGCCGATCTCCCAATCGGTCTTGCCCAGCGCAACCAAGGTCGTGCATTCGGCCTCGCGGCGGGTAAGCCTGTGCTTGCTGCCGCGCGAATCCGGCTGGGACAGACGCAGCGCCACGTTGAATCCGAACGAGGCAATGATCTGCAGCACTACCATGAGATCAGGTGTCGTCCTGACTGCCCGCGAACTGGCGAAAGTGCAAGAAGCGCGCGGTTTGCCCGGAACATGGAGCGGTACTGTGACGCCATGGTTGAGGCCGTGTTCGCGAGCTTTTTCGAAGAGCGCCACCTGCACCGCGTCGAGCGGAACAATGGTCGCGATCTCGTCCCATTCGAAGGGCCGGTCGAGCTGTTCGCTCACCTCATAGACCGGATCGAACACATATTGGTGATTCTCGAGGTAGTATTTCACGAAGTCAGCCGGATAGTTCGTCACGATCAGCGACTGTTCGGGCAGGCGGGGCAAGCCTCCATGCTGGACCAGCGCGACGTGCGAGAAACCCATCCGCGCCGCCCCGGCGACCAATCCATCGCAAAGAGTTGAGAACGAGGTCGCGCTCAGCAGCGCTGCGAGAGTGTCGTGCAGGAGCGGCCCCAGAAACATGCACATGTTCTCCCCAGCTTGACCAGTTCTGTCGTGATCCTCTGACCGAAGGTGACGTCAGACCGCCGCAGAACCCGATGAATGCGATCGGCCAGGATTGTCGCGTCAGGAGCGCCTGCGCGCGACGATCACCACCGATCGCGGTGCGAGCTTCCCACCTGCATGGCATGAAATGTTGATATTTTCTATAAAAAGGAATATCGACATTTCGACTCGTGCGGGATCCGTGGATTTTCGCAACGACGAGCGAGAATCAGGAGAGGAAGAACCCTTATGGACAGCACGTTATCTCTGATCGCGGTTGCGCGGCGCATTGCCAGGCTCGGCTTGATGGCCACGGTGGCGCTTCCCGCTGTGGCCTATGCGCAGTCGACAGGGGGCAGCGCAGAGGGCGCCGATACGGCCGGAAATGACGCTCCCTTTGGCGAGATCGTTGTGACAGCCCAGAAGCGCGATCAGAGGACGCAGGATGTCGGCATTGCCATCGCGGCCTTCGGCGGGGATCAGATGGAGGCCCTCGGCGTCGTCGACGTCAAGGATGTTGCCGTCCTGGTGCCGGGGTTTACCGTCGCGAAGTCGTTCCGTGGTCCTCCGATCTATACGCTTCGCGGCGTCGGCTTCAACACGCCCAACATGTCGACGTCGTCTCCGGTCGGCATCTACCTCGATGAAGTGGCCTATCCCTATCCGATCATGACCGAGGGTCTCTCACTGGACTTGAGCCGCGTCGAGGTCCTCAAGGGACCGCAAGGTACGCTCTACGGGCGCAACACCACCGGCGGCCTCGTCAACAGCATTGCCAACAAGCCGACCGCCGAGCGAAGCGCTGAGGTCAAAGTCTCCTATGGCAGCTATCAGTCATACGGGATCGAGGGCTTCCTCAACGGTGGCATCGCTCCGAACCTCAACGCCCGTCTGGCGTTTGACGTTCAACGCGCAGACAAAGGCTGGCAGGTCAGCGTAACTCATGGTCAGCGTCTCGGTAAGGTCGACAAGGCTGCAGCCAGATTCTCGCTTGGATGGGAGCCGTCGGATCGGACAAGGTTCCTTCTGACGGCGAACTGGTGGAAGGACCGGTCGGACACGCAGGCCGGCCAATCGATCGCGGCGTTTCCGCGTGGCTTGATCGCATTCCTCGGGCTGACGACACCAGAGCAATGGGCGGCGGCGGCCCCCCGGCCTGGGCATCGATCCCCGGATTTTCAGTCAGTCTTACACGCCGACCAGTGGAAAGCAGGCGAACTGGGTCGTGCAGAACCTCCCGTGGGGCGGGACCAACGGCGGTGGGCAGAACTTCACGCCGGCGCCGCTCGACTTCCGCAAGGATAACGAATTGACGTCGCTCGCTCTTCGCGGCGAATTCGGTCTGTCCGACACGATCAAGGTCACGTCGCTGACCAGCTACTCCCATTTCACGCGCCGGGAGGGCTATGATACGGGCGGTTGGGATATCGAGAACCTGATCGGGTTGGGCGAAGGCTCGATCAAGTCCTTCTCCCAGGAGCTCAGGGTCAATGGAGATACAGATCGTCTCCACTGGGTCCTTGGCGGCTTTTATGCCCGCGACAAGATTCGCGAGAACGACAAGAGCTGGGGGGCGACCATCAGCACGGTTGCGCTCGTCAGGACCTTCGGCGTGGCGACTGCGCCGGCGGGTACGACGCCGGCCCAGCTTGAAGACATTCAGTGGGGCTTCCGTGACTGGGAAAATCTGATCAACCAGACGATTACCTCCAAGGCTCTGTTCGGCCAGGTGGAATATAAGCTGACCGATCAGCTCAATCTGACGGCCGGTCTGCGCTATTCCAAGGACAAGGCCAAGTTCTCCGGTTGCTCGAAGGACCAGGGCGACAACAGCATCGCCGCATCGTGGAATGCGTTCTTCAACAACGCGACTCCCTTCGGCGCCAATGTCGCTCCGGGTGGATGTGTGACCTACCTGGCGGCTTTGACGCCCTTCGCCGCCAATCCGCAGGGGATCGTCAACAAGGTTCTCGACGAAGACAATCTCTCGGGGCGTGTCGCGCTCGATTACCGCGTCAATGACGATGTCCTTCTTTATGTCTCCGCCGCGCGAGGCTTCAAGTCGGGAGCGTTCCCGAACATCAACGCGAACGTCGCTCCGCAATACGACCCGGCCAAGCAGGAAGAAGTGCGCGCCTATGAAGCGGGCATCAAGACCAGCCCGGCTCGCGGCATGATCATGAATGCGTCTGTCTTCTATTATGATTATCTCGACAAGCAGCTGTTCGTGAACACCCCGGATCCGGTCTATGTGACGCTGAACAGCATCAAGAACATCCCCAAGTCCCATATCTTCGGCGTTGAGGGCGAAATTTCTGTGCCGCTTGCTCGTGGACTGGATGCTCGCGTGACGGCAACCTATCTGAACGCCAAGATCGATACATATTCGGGCTTTACCGACTTTGGCGAAGCGAAGGATTTCAAGGGCGCGAGCTTTCCGTTCACGCCGAAGTTCCAGTTGAACGGCACTCTGACCTATGGCTTCGATGTCAACGACGATATCGAGGCGCGGCTTACCGTAAACGGTCGCTATACGAGTTCCTCACGCGGCGACCTGGAAGGCAATCCGCTCTTCAAGATCGATGGCTACGCCCTGTTCGACGCCAATCTGGCCGTCATGACAAAGGACGACCAATATCAACTGGACGTCTTCGTTCGGAATATCGGAAACAAATATTACTGGAATAGCGTGCAGCTGCCGCTCGACAGCCTTGTGCGCTACGCAGGCATGCCCCGTACCTGGGGTGTTTCGTTGAAATCGCGGTTCTGACCTGACGCTGCCCTGCCTTCATCCGGTGGAGGAAGGCAGGGCCGAGCGTTGGCCGAGTAGCCAGGAATAAACGGGTGACGATCGCTCTGACCGGCGAACGAACCGTCGCGCCCCGTTTCCACAAGGAATTCTTTAATGCGAGCTGTTCAATACCAGAAGATCGGAGAAGCGTCACAAGTCCTTGAACTTGTCGACGTCGAAGCGCCGTCGGTCGGTCCCGGTGAGGTTCGGATCGCTTTGAAGACTTCCGGCGTCAATCCCTCCGACGTCAAGGTTCGCGGCGGTCATATTCCATCCACCTGGCCTTTTCCACGCACGCCGCACAGCGATGGCGCAGGCCTTGTCGATGCGGTTGGTGAAGGCGTCGATCCAGGCCGGGTGGGAGAACGGGTCTGGGTATTCAACGCAGCCTGGGGACGAACCACTGGCACCGCCGGCGAATACGTGGTCGTGCCTGAAGATTTCATTGCCGCATTGCCCGACGACATCTCCTTCGAAGTGGGCGCCTGTCTCGGAATACCCGCATCGACCGCATTGCATGCGCTCACGCTTGGTGGTGATCCACGTGGAAAGACCGTCCTGATCGCCGGCGGAGCGGGCGCGGTCGGGCATTATGCGATCCAATTTGCGAAGCATCTTGGCGCCGGGCGCATCCTGACGACGGTCAGCAGCCCGGAAAAGGCGGAACTCGTGCTTTCGGCCGGGGCGGACGTCGCGATCAACTACCGGCAAGGCGATACGCTCGGCGCCATTATGGACGCGACCCAGGGCTGGGGGGGTGGACATGATCGTCGAAGTCGACCTTTCGACCAACATCGACCTGGATGTCGCTGCGCTGGCCCGAGGTGGCCGCGTCGTCGCCTACGGAAGTTCCGAACGCGAGTTCAAGATGCCGTTCTCGAAGTCCATCCTCAAGAACCTGGGCTTCGATTTCTTCATTCTCTATCACCTCGACAAGGCGAGGCGGGATGAGATTTCGGGGATGATCAACCGGATCATCACCAGCGGCCATATCACGCACAACATCGCACAGGTTCTGCCTCTGGACGAGATTGTGCACGCCCATCAACTCGTCGAGTCCGGCTGTGTCGTCGGCAACGTCGTTCTCGAAATCTGAGCGGGAGGACGCGATGCCAGACTATGCACTGACATACGATGCCTGGAAGGGCGATCCTGACGGCTTCTGGATGGCGGCCGCAGAGACGGTCGAATGGGGTACGAACCCTACGCGAAACGAGGTCGGCCCGGATGGACTGGCTCGCTGGTTTGCCGACGGAACCGGCAATATCTGCTGGAATGCCCTCGATCGCCACGTAGGCGCCGGTCGGGGCGACGCGCCCGCGATCATCTACGACAGCGCCATTCTCGGCATCAGCCGCACCTACACCTATTCGGAGCTGCTGGATGCGGTCGAGGTGTTCTCCTCGGTCCTGATGAGCTTTGGCGTCGTCAAGGGGCACCGCGTCGTCATCTACATGCCGATGATCCCCGAGGCGGTTATCGCGATGCTGGCCTGTGCGCGACTTGGCGCAGTTCATTCTGTGGTGTTTGGCGGCTTCGCCGCCCATGAAGTGGCCGTCCGCATCGAGGACGTCGAACCCACGGTCGTTGTCGCGGCCTCGTGCGGGCTCGAGCCGAACCGTGTCATCGCGTACAAGCCACTGCTGGACGAGGCGATCGCGGCAAGCCGGTTCAAACCGAAGGCCACCATTATCCTGCAGCGGCCGGAACTGACCTGCGCGCTCGAACCGGAACGCGATCACGACTGGACAGAGGTGTGGGATCAAGCGCTTGAGCGCGGCGATCGTCCCGGGTGCGTCGATGTTGCGAGCACCGATCCGCTCTACGTGCTTTACACCTCGGGAACGACCGGAAAGCCCAAGGGCGTCGTACGGCAGCACGGCGGATACATGGTAGCGCTGGCCTGGTCGATGAAACACGTCTTCGGCATGTCCGCGGGCGATGTCTATTGGGCGGCGTCCGATCTGGGCTGGGTGGTCGGCCATTCGTACATTGTCTACGGCCCGCTGCTGGCAGGCTGCGCGACCGTGGTGTTCGAAGGCAAGCCTGTGGGAACTCCCGACGCAGGGACGTTCTGGCGGGTGATTTCCCGGCACAAGGTCAACCTGCTGTTCACCGCACCCACGGCGCTTCGCGCCATCCGCAAGGAAGATGCCGAAGGCCTGTTCCCGGCGCGGTATGACATGTCCGCGCTGCGCGCCGTGTACATCGGTGGCGAGCGCGGCGATCCGAGCGTGATCCGCTGGGGTGAGCAGGTTCTTGGCGTGCCGATCCTGGACAACTGGTGGCAGACCGAAACGGGATGGCCGATGACCGCCAATCCCATTGGACTGGGGCAGGTGCCCGTCAAATATGGGTCTGCCGCCGTCCCGATGCCTGGTTATGAGATCTGCATTCTCGATGCGGCGGGCGACCGCGTTGAAACCGGGCAAACAGGCTCGATCGCTGTCAGGCTTCCGCTCCCGCCCGGTGCGTTTCAGACGCTGTGGAACGATCACGAGAAATTTGTCGAGAGCTACCTGACGGAGTTCCCGGGCTACTACAAAACCGGAGACGCCGGTTATCTCGACGACGACGGATATGTCTACATTCTGAGCCGAACCGACGATATCATCAACGTCGCGGGACATCGTCTGTCGACCGGTACGATCGAGGAGGCCATATCGACCGTGCCGGACATTGCCGAGTGCGCGGTGGTTGGCGTTACCGATCCGATCAAGGGGGAAGTGCCGTTCGGCCTTTGCGTTCTCTCCGATGGTTCGATTGCCGGAGAGGACCAGGTCTGCGCTGAGGCTATCGCGGCAGTCCGCCACCGGGTTGGTCCTATCGCAACACCAAGAACGGTGTTGGCGGTGCGACGCCTCCCCAAGACCCGATCCGGAAAGATTCTCCGTGGGGTGATCCGCAAGATTGCCAACGGAGAATACTGGACAGTGCCTCCGACCATAGATGACTCGGCAGTTCTTGACGAAATTGCCGCTGCCCTGGCCACAACCGGACTGCCGGTTCAGCCGGTCGAAGCGGCCCAGAATTTTTGACAAAAGGAAAAATATCGACAAAAAACGGAAAAATGATTTATCGGACGAATCCGGTCAATAGAGGAGAGGGTCTTGAATTTGACGATCCGAGCTGAGAGCATTCCACCAGTAGATCAGCCCAAGAGCCTGATCGAGCGTGCCTATCGGGATCTTGGCAGGGATATCGTTCACGGCCTTTTCGAGCCGGGAGCGAAGATCAAGCTGGAGCCGCTGAGCAAGCGCTATGACGTGAGCACCGGAACGATACGCGAGGCACTGTCCCTGCTGGTTTCTGACGGACTGGTCATCGCGAACGCCCAGCGTGGGTTCATCGTAGCACCCATGTCGATCGAGGATTTCCAGGATCTTGCAAACACCCGGATGACTCCAGAAGTTTCGGCGCTGCAGGACAGTCTGACAAACGGCGGGGACGAATGGGAAGGCCGCCTTGTCCAAAGCTTCCACCAGCTCAGTCTGGCAGAAGCGCGTTTCCAGGCTTCGCCCGAGGATTCCTTCGATCTCTGGGAGTTGCGCAATCGCGAATTCCATGAAGCTCTGGTTTCGGCGTGTGAATCCCATTGGACCCTGCGGTTTCGGGAAATCCTGTATCGCCAGTCCGAGCGCTATCGCAGGCTGACATCCTCGACCAGGCAGGATTCTGCGAAGATTGCCCATGAAGAGCACCAGAAAATATTCGAACTGGCGATTGCCAGAAAGATTGATGAGGCGTCGGATGCCTTAGTCGATCACATCGTATCCTCACTGTCATATGTGAAGATAAGTCAAATACTTCCGAGATCTCGGGAATTCGATCCGGAGAAAGTCCGCAAGGCCGGATCCACATGGGTTCGTCGCATATACAAGCTGTAATTTGGGAGATTGTCGCATGTCGTCCGATCGAAAAATCGACTATTTGTCTACATCGTGGACGAACGAAGGGCTTGGTGCCCTGGTGGACAACGAAAATGGTCTGATCGATCCCAGGATCTACACGGATCAGCAGATATACGAGCTCGAACAGGAGCGAATTTTTGCCCGCTCGTGGATCTTGATGGGTCATGAAAGCCACCTTCCCAAGCCGGGTGACTACATGACCGCCTACATCGGCGAGGATCCGGTGGTGGTGGTTCGCCAGAAGGACATGTCGATCAGGGTATTCCTCAACCAGTGCCGCCACCGCGGCATGCGGATCTGCCGCGTCGATGGCGGCAATGCCAAGGCATTCACCTGCACGTACCACGGTTGGGCCTACGACATCGGCGGAAAGCTGGTGAATGTTCCCTATGAGAAGGAAGCCTTCATTGGCGGGGTCGACAAGGATGAATGGAGCCCGCTCCAGGCGCGTGTCGAAACCTACAAGGGGCTGATCTATGCGAATTGGGATCACGACGCCCCCTCGCTGGAGGACTATCTGAGCGACGCCCGATTCTACATGGATATCATGCTGGACCGGACGGAGGCGGGAACCGTTGCGATTGGCGGAATTCAGAAGTGGGTGATTCCCTGCAACTGGAAATTCGCGGCCGAGCAGTTCTGCAGCGACATGTATCATGCGGGCACGACCGCACATCTGTCGGGAATTCTTGCCGGCTTGCCCCCGGAGATGGATCTGGCGGATGCGCAGATCCCGACGAACGGTCTGCAATTCAGGGCAGAATGGGGCGGTCACGGGACGGGTTTCTATATCAGCGAACCGGGCATCCTGCTCGCGATCATGGGACCCAAGGTTACCGATTATTGGACGAACAGCCCCAATGCCGAAAAGGCTGCGGAGCGCCTTGGCAGCAGTGAGCGCGCTCGCAAGCTCATGGGGCAGCATATGACTGTCTTCCCGACATGTTCGTTTCTGCCGGGGATCAACACCATACGCACCTGGCAGCCCCGGGGACCTAACGAAACCGAGGTCTGGGCCTGGACGCTTGTCGATGCCGATGCGCCCGATGACATCAAGGAAGAATATCGGCGCCAAACCCTACGAACCTTCTCCGCCGGCGGCGTTTTCGAGCAGGACGATGGCGAGAACTGGTGCGAGATTCAGACGGTTCTGCGCGGACATAAGGCAAAAAGCCGCCCGCTCAATGCCAGCATGGGCATGGGGGGCGATTTCAGCCCCAACCCGCAATACCCGGGGAAGGTCGGGTACGTCTATAACGAGGAGGCGGCGCGGGGTCTCTATGCCCATTGGCGGCGCATGATGACCGAACCCGATTGGCGGACGCTTGCGCCCAGGCAGGTTCTCGAGCGCATGGCGAAGCAGGCCTGAATGCGCTCCGTTCCAGGCTGCCCTTGCTTTCTCCAATTTTGCGGATTTTTACCATGAGCACGACAATAGATTTGGACGTATCGTCCCTTATTCTTCAACAAGAAGTAGAGCAGTTCTATTATAGAGAGGCTGCGTTACTCGATGATCTGAAGTTTGATTCCTGGTTGGAGCTTCTTCACGAAGACATCCGCTATTTCATGCCGATCCGGACAAACCGCATTCAGCGTGAGCGCAAGCTCGAATACTCGCGCGACGACGAATATGCGCACTTCGACGACACCTATGCCATGCTGCAGGGACGCATTCGCAAGCTGAAATCCGATGTAAGCTGGTCGGAAAACCCGGCTTCACGGACCCGCCATGTGATCGGCAACGTCATGATCCGGTCCACCGGCGACCCCAACGAGTTCGAGGTGACGTCGTCCTTCATCCTCTACCGAAACCGGTTGGAGCGTCAGGTCGATGTTTTCGCAGGACAGCGGCAGGACCAGCTTCTGCGTGTCGGTGGAGAGCTGGGGTTCAAGATCGTGAATAGAACCATACACATCGATCAGAGCACCATCCTTTCGAACAATCTCAGCATATTCTTCTAAGGTATTTAGAATGACATTCGTTAAACTGGCTGATGCGAGCGCAATCGAACCGGGTGAAGCTCTAAAGGTCGGCGAAGATGCGGAGGCCATCGCGATCTTCAACGTGGACGGCGAGTTTTTCGCGACCCAGGATCAATGCACGCATGGCGAATGGTCTCTGTCGGATGGCTATCTCGACGGCGATGTGATCGAATGCACGCTCCACTGGGGGAAGTTCTGCGTCCGAACCGGCAAGGTACGCGCGCTGCCGGCGTGCGAGCCGCTTAGGATCTTCCCCATTGAGCTGCGCGATGGTGAGATTTTCGTCGATGTAGACGCCGGACACGTGTTGCCATGACATTGCCGCTCTGCATCGTCGGCGCGTCCCTCGCCGGAGGCACGGCAGCGCTGACGCTGCGTCGTCTGGGCTATGAGGGCGAAATCATTCTGATCGGCGAGGAAGACAACGCCGACTATGATCGGCCGAGCCTGTCGAAGGCTGTACTCTGTGGGGAGCTTGAAGCACCGCCGCCGCTGTTTGCTCCAGGCTGGCTGATCGACAACAGGATAGAATTCGCCGCAGCCACGAAGGTGACGGGGCTCGATCTGCGCGCCGGTGAAATAGGCCTGTCCAAAGGACACCCAATTCGTGCCGGCAAGGTTCTCCTGTCTACGGGCTCGCGCGCACGGCTGCCCATGATCCAGGGCATCGATCTTGCGGGCGTTTGCTCATTGCGCACGGATCGCGACAGTTTGCACATCCGCTCGATGGTGGGGCACGGGCGTGAGGTCGTCATCATCGGAGGCGGGCTGATCGGATGCGAAGTCGCCACTTCGCTGGCCAAGCTTGGCTGCAAGGTGACGATCGTCGAATCCGCCCAATCGCTACTTCTGCGCGTGCTGGGGCAAATGATCGGGGCCTGGATGCGGGACCGGCTGGAAGCCCTGGGAGTGACCATCCTGACGAACCTGAGTGTCGTCGAAATCGAAGGCGAAAAGAGTGTCGAGGGAGTCAGGCTGGACTCCGGGCAGCGACTGCCGGCCGACATCGTGCTCGTCGCCATCGGCGCTGAGCCGAACAGCGAGGTCGCCGCGCTTGCCGGGCTGGATTGCGCTGGGGGGGTGCATGTCGATGCAAGCGGCAGAACTGCCAGCCCCATGGTCTATGCCGCCGGAGACGTGGCCAACTGGCCTGTTCGCGGGGGATCGCGAAGGAGCCTGGAAACCTACCTCAACAGCCAGGCCCAGGCGGAAATCACGGCAAGCGCCATGCTCGACCTGGGGACGCCCGGCGTGCAGGTGCCCAATTCATGGACCGAGATCGCCGGCCATCGACTGCAAATGGCGGGCGACATTGCGGGGCCCGGCACGCTTCACCTGCGGGGGCAACTTGGCGATGCGTCAAGTCTGCTGTTCCGGATCGATGACGGAAAAGTCGCTGCGGCCATCGCGATCAATTCTCCCGCGGAGTTCGGCATCGCCAAGCGCATGGTCGATGAACAGAGCAAGCTGCAAGTCGCCGAACTGAGCGACCCGACGGTTCGCCTGCGGGATATTCACAAGAAAAGCAGAGAGGTGGTCCCATGAGACTGAAAGATGAAGTCGCGGTTGTCACCGGCGGCGCAGCGGGGCTCGGACGAGCGATCGTCGACCGGTTCGTCAAGGAAGGGGCCAGGGTCGCGGTGCTGGACAAGTCAGCCGATCGCCTGGCCGAACTCGAAGCGCAGCATGGCGACTCCGTTGCTGTATTCGCGGGCGATGCGCGTTCGTTCGCGGACAACAAGGCACTGGCAAAGCTGTGCGTCGAGCGTTTCGGCAGGATCGATTGCCTGATCCCCAACGCCGGGATCTGGGACTATGGTACATCGCTGGTCGATTTGCCTGAAGATCGCATCGACGAAGCCTTCGACGAGATGTTTCATATCAATGTCAAAGGCTACATGCTGGCGGCCAAGGCCTGTCTGCCGGAACTGGTCAAGAGCCGGGGCGCGATCGTCTTCACCGCATCGAACGCAGCATTCTATCCCGATGGCGGCGGACCGCTCTATACCGCGACCAAGCACGCGGTATTGGGGCTGGTCAGGCAACTGTCTTTCGAGCTTGCGCCTTATGTAAGGGTCAACGCGGTCGCGCCGGGCGGCGTCGGGAGCAGCGATCTGCGCGGCCCCAAGGCGCTGGATATGGACCAGACCAGCATCACCAGCATCCCGCTGGGGGATATCCTGAAGGACGTTCTCCCGCTCGGCGAGATGGCCGACGCCAAGGATTATGCGGGGGCCTACGTGTTCTTCGCGACGCGCTCGGACTGCTCTCCCGCTACCGGGGCGGCGCTCAATTTCGATGGCGGGCTTGGTGCTCGCGGCATTTTCCAATCGTCCGGCGGCAAGGAGCTGCCGGCGAAGCTAGGGCTCCAGGGAGAAGCAGCATGACGGTTGAACGACTGGGCTATCTTGGCTTCAACACAACCAGGCCGGAAGCCTGGCAATCCTACGCAACCGAAACGCTTGGCCTGATGGCAACCGCGGGCGGCGGCGATTGCGACCGATATCGCCTGGATTCCCGTGCGTGGCGGTTCGCCGTTCACCGCAGCGAGCAGGACGACATTGGCTATGCCGGTTTTGAGGTAGCCAATGCCGCAGCCTTGACCGAAACGACCGAGCGGTTGCGCAGCCTCGGTTATCAAGTGACCGAAGAATCCGACGATCTCAAATCGGATCGTGGCGTGCTTGGCCTCATCTCGGCGACGGATCCGTCCGGTGTTCGGATCGAAATCTACTATGGCGCGACCGAGCTGTTCGAAGTTCCGTTCGTCTCGCCGGCCGGGGTCTCATCGTTTCTCACCGGCGACCAGGGCTGCGGCCACTATGTTCTCGCGACGCCTGATCTCGAGAAGTCGATGGCGTTCTACGTCGATGGGCTCGGCATGGAACTTTCGGATATCATCGATTGGGATTTGGGACCGGGCGGCAAATTCAAGTTGCATTTCTTCCATTGCAACCGCCGCCATCACACTCTCGCACTGATCCCGGTTCCGGCCCTGCCTCCCAAGATCTTGCACCATTTCATGCTTGAAACCGGCTCGCTGGACGATGTGGGGCGGGCGATGGACCGTATGGAACGGGATTCAAGAATTGCGATTACTTTCGGGCGCCACACCAACGATCATATGTATTCATTTTACGGGGACACCCCTTCGGGTTTTGCTGTCGAATTCGGATGCAGCCCGCGCGACGTAGACCGGTCATGGTCGGTGGTGCGTTACGATCGCATCAGCATGTGGGGGCACAAATTCGTATCCGCTGAATGACCTCGGCAAACATCAGTATTTTCAAGGAGTAACGCGCATGGCGAGTGTCATGGACGCTGAGACGAACAACCCCGAGATATCGAAGTCGGTCCTGGCCGGGGGCCTGTTGACGAATTACCACGATGACGGCGAGGGACACCCTGTCGTGTTCATCCACGGTTCCGGTCCGGGGGTTTCAGCCTGGGCCAATTGGCGGCTGGTCCTGCCGAAGATTTCGCGGCAGGCCCGGGCCATCGCTTTGGATATGGTCGGCTTCGGCTTTACTGAGCGCCCTGCGAATTTTTCCTACAACGTGGAAGCCTGGGTCAAGCACCTGGTTGATTTTCTCGACGCCCTGGAATTGGACAAGGTGGACCTCGTCGGCAACTCCTTTGGCGGAGCTATCTCGCTCGCGGCAGCGGTTCGCCATCCCGATCGGGTCCGCCGCCTCGTGCTGATGGGAAGCGGCGGCGTTCGTGGCCCCATGACGGAAGGCCTCGATGAGGTCTGGGGCTACACGCCGTCTCTCGCGAACATGCGACGGATGCTCGACATCTTCGCTTACAACCGTGAGCTCGTGACGGATGAGCTGGCGCAGATTCGCTATGAAGCCAGCATCCGCCCCGGATTCCAGGAATCCTACAGCCAGATGTTTCCGGCGCCGCGGCAGCGCTGGTTCGACTCGCTGGCCTGCAGTGAGGCGGACCTGTGCAGATTGCCGCACCAAACCCTGATCATCCACGGACGGGAAGACCGAGTGGTCCGTGTCGAGGATGCCTATCGGCTCGAAACATTGATCAGGCGGGCGCAACTCCACGTCTTTGGCGAATGCGGGCACTGGACGCAGATCGAGCATGCGGATCGCTTCGCGCAACTGGTGTGCAACTTTGTGGCTGAAGGCGCGGCGAATGAACCGCTGCCATTGAGCTGAAGCAGGGCAGGCAGGCTCAAGCAAAGAGGAACGGATCCATGCTGAACGACTTCACGCCTTTTCATAAGTTCGTCGATGTACGCGGCGTAAGATTGCATTGTGTGGAGATGGGAGAGGGGCCGCTCGTGATCCTCGTCCATGGCTTTCCCGAAAGCTGGTATTCATGGCGGCATCAACTCGCGGCCATCGCCCGCCAGGGCTACCGGGTCGTCGCCCTTGACCAGCGCGGCTATGGCTCGTCGTCCAAATTCGCCTGGACGGACAGCTATCGGATCGGCTGCATGGTCGACGACCTGGTGGGGCTGATTGCCGCGCTGGGTGAAAAGACCGCCGTCCTGGTCGGTCACGATTGGGGCTCGGTGGTCGCCTGGACCACGGCCTGGCTACATCCCGAGGTGGTGGCGGGCGTAGTCGGGATCGCGGTTCCATTTTCCGGGCGCGGCCAGGTCGCCTTGCCCGGCAATCCCTTCGGAGAACGCCCGCCAAGCGAGATAGACCGGATCATTTCAGGGCCGGATAAGGATTTTTACCAGGTTCGTTTCGCCGAAATGACCGACATTATCGATGAGATCGAGGCTGACGTAAGGGGCTGGGTCGGAGGCATTACCTGGTCGGTTTCCGGTGATGCCCTGTCCGCGGCGGGATATTCGCCGGATGGCCATGACCCGGTAGAGTTCATTCGTGCAAGTCCGATGTGCCTGACGCCCGGCACCACCATGCGGGCCCAGTTTGCGATGCCCGAGATCTGGCCCGATTGGTTCACCGAAGCCGATCTGGATGTCTTCGTCGACACGCTGCAAATGAGCGGCTTTTCGGGGCCGCTCAGCTACTATCACAACATGGAAAACAACTGGCGCGATCTCGCGGAATTCGCCGGACGCTCCGTCACAAGCCCATCCCTGTTCATCGGCGGCGAGTTCGATGTTTGTACACATTGGGGCGCAGATGCCATCGCCCAAGCCGACCAGCATATGTCCAACTGGATGGGAAGCCGGATTGTGAGCGGAGCTGGCCACTGGATTCAGCAGGAAAAGCCCGGTGAAGTAAATTCAATTCTTCTCGAATTCCTGCACAGCGTGCGCGGCTTGCCCCAATAGACGTTGACCTTTTTCTGTTTGAACTTGCCATGGATGACGGGTTTCTATGATCTCTATACGTTGGCATGAGCGGGTCGCATGCATTGTGCTGGAACGCCCGGAAACGCGCAATGCGCTGACAACCGCCGATTGGCGATCGCTGGCGGAAAGCGTGGAGCAGATCTCGCAAGCCGATTGTACGGCAGCGATAGTCTGTTCGGCTTCCCCCCAGGCCTTCTGTTCGGGATCGGATATCAAGCATCTGGCACTTCTGGCCGATGACAAGAAGGCGAGACCGGAGTTTCGACAGGCCATGACGGCGGCAATCGAGGGGCTCGCGGGATTGCCCATGCCTGTCGTCGCCGCGATCGACGGGCCGTGCTTTGGCGCCGGTGTCGCGCTCGCCCTTGCTTGCGACGTCAGGATCTCTTCACCCAGGTCGACCTTCTGCGTGCCGCCGGCGAAGTTGGGCATTTCGTATCCCGCTACCGACATCGCAAGGTTGGTGGAAGCAATTGGGCGAGGGCAGTCCTCTCGTCTTCTGCTGTTTGCCGAGCCGATCTCCGCCACCGAGGCCAGGGATGTCGGATTGGTGGAAATATTGAATGATTCTCCGCTCGACGAAGCCCTTCGGCTCTGCGGGAATATCGCCAACTTTTCTCACCAAAGCATAGGCGCGCTGAAGGTAGGAATAAAAAGCCATAAACTTGGTGAGGACAAGGATTTGGCTCACCTCTTTGATGAGTTGTTCGAGTCGGAATTCTTCAGGCTTAAAACCCAGAAATTCCGCGAAGGATGAATCTCACACAGTTGGATGGCCCCATCCTATGCGATCAAAGAACGCTGCAATCTCCCTTGAAGCTCGTTCGGGATCTTCGCGGTGTGGAAAATGGCCGGCGGCCGGAAACATCGCCAGGTCGAGATCGGCAAAGGTCTCTGCCAGGCGATCGGTCCATGCGAAAGGGAAGAGGGGATCGGCTTCAGTCCAGCGCACGCAGGTCGGAATCCCAATCGGATCGAGTGCGGGAGCCTCGCCTTTCATCATCGCAATCCGCCCCTGATGCGAAGCGCGATAATGGGCGAAGCCGCCATCCAGATTGCCCGGTTTCATGAAATTATCGACGAAGGCCTCCAGCACATCGTCAAAGGCGTCCTTTTTATGCGCCCAATGACGTAGAAAATAGCCGATGTACGCGCCGCATCCTTCGCGGCTGGCGCCTATAATCCGGGCCGCAAAATCCATCTGGTTGAAGGATTGGTAGTAAGCGGAGCCCTGACCCCACCTTGCGGTTGTAGGAAGCAGCGCCGAGTCTTTGTGTTCTGATGGACTGGGGCGCGCTGCTACTATGATAATCTCGGGTGATGATCCTGTGAGCAAGAGCGCGCAGCGATTTGAGGTTTTCACGGGCGCTGGCAAGCGGCGGGACTGGCCGCCCGAGGTGAAGGCCTCGATCGTTGCCGAGTGCTACGCTGGTGAAGGTGTCAGCGCCGTCGCGCGTCGGCACGGACTGGACCCGTCGCAAGTTTATGCCTGGCGGCGGGATCTGCGGAAGCAGTTCGAGGCTGAGGGCCTCATTCCAGCGACGCGACGGTCGGAAGCGCCTGTCTTTGTGCCTGCCGTGATTGATGCGGTTGATGCAGCCGATCCGGCTCCCACACGTCGTCCGCGGCGCCGACGGCGAACGAGCACGGCAGCCGTCGAGTTGAAGATCGATGGAGTGGCGGTGAAGATCGGCCGTGACGCCGAAGCGAGCCTGATTGCTGCGGTGATCGAAGCGCTCCGGGCGACGCGATGATCGGACCTGGTGCCGGTGCGCGAGTGATGGTCGCCACGCGCCCGGTGGATTTCCGCAAAGGCCCCGACGCGCTCGCCGCGCTGGTCGGCAAGGAGTACGGCGGCGATCCCTACTCAGGCGTGATCTACGTGTTCCGGGCGAAGCGGGCGGACCGGGTTAAGCTGGTGTGGTGGGACGGCACTGGCCTCTGCCTGATGGCCAAGAAGCTCGAGCAAGGAGGCTTTCGCTGGCCGGGGGTCCAGGACGGTGTGATGCGGCTGACCGCCGCTCAACTCGCCGCCTTGCTGGAGGGTCTGGACTGGCGCCGGGTACACGGCGGGCGCCGTCCGATCGCGCCACAGATTGCCGGTTGACGGGGAATTCTTAGGCTGATTCACTGCTTCCATGCTCATCGATGCGGACCTTCCCGAGGACGTCGAAGCGCTCCGTGCGTTCGCGCTGGAACAGGTCCGCTTGGTGGCAGCCGAACGTGCCGCTGCCGCAGATTTGGCACTCGCGAAGAGCGAGGCCGATGCGGAGATCGAGCGGCTCCAGTCGATCATCGATGCGTTCATGCGTCACCGGTTCGGCGCGCGGTCCGAGCAACTGGATCCCGACCAGCTCCAGCTCGGCCTGGAAGATGTAGAGACGGCACTTGGTAAGGCCCGCGCAGCCCGTGAAGCAGCGGTCACCAAGGCCGGTGGCGAGCGAACGCGCAAGGCCAACCGCGGCTCGCTGCCCGCACACCTGGAGCGGATCGAGCAGGTTGTCGATCTTGAGCACCAAGCTTGCCCATGCTGCGGCAGCGCCCTCCACCAGATCGGCGAAGACATAGCTGAACGTCTCGATGTCGTGCCGACCACCTTCCGCGTACTGGTCACGCGCCGTCCGCGGTATGGCTGCCGCTCCTGTGAGGGTGCGGTCGTGCAGGCTCCGGCGCCAGCGCGGATCGTCGAGGGCGGCGTCCCCACCGAGGCGCTCATCGCGCAGGTCCTCGTCGCCAAGTATGCCGACCACCTCCCATTGTACCGCCAAGCTCAGATCTACGCCCGGGAGGGCATCCAACTCGATCGATCCACCTTGGCGGACTGGGTTGGGCGGGCAGCATGGTATCTGCGACCCTTACGGGACCATATTCTCGAGCGATTGCGACGATCGGAGCGACTGTTTGCCGACGAGACCACCGCACCGGTGCTCGATCCAGGGCGCGGACGGACCAAGACCGGTCAGCTATGGGCTTACGCCCGTGACGACCGACCATGGGGTGGCGGCGATCCACCGATGGTGGCCTATGTCTATGCCGCCGATCGCAAGGGCGAGCGGGCTGAAGCCCATCTTGGAGACTTCGCCGGCATCCTGCAGGTTGATGGCTATGGCGGCTACACCGCGCTCGCCAAGCGGCGGCAGCAGATTCAACTCGCCTTCTGTTGGTCACACGTGCGCAGGAAGTTCTACGAGCTGGCAGACAAGTCGCCGGTGGCGACCGAGGTGCTGCGCCGGATCGCCATGCTCTACGCGATCGAGGACGAGGTTCGCGGCAGCTCCGCGGAGCAGCGCCGCGCCGTGCGCGCCAAACGGGCCCGCGTCATCGTCGATGACCTGCACGTCTACCTCGAAGCACGCCTCCGGCAGGTCAGCGCCAAGAGCAAGCTTGCAGATGCCATCCGCTACGCGCTCACTCGCTGGCCCGGGCTGTCGCTGTTCCTCGACGACGGCCGTGTCGAGCTGGATTCCAACACCGTCGAGCGATCGATCCGACCCCTGGCCCTCAATCGCAAGAACGCGCTGTTCGCCGGCTCCGACGAAGGCGGCGATAACTGGGCGGTGATCGCCACGCTGATCGAGAACTGCAAGATCTCGGATATCAACCCGCATGCATGGCTGACTGAGACCCTCACCAAACTAGCCTGCGGTCATCCAGCCAACTCCGTCGGCGAACTCATGCCGTGGACCGCCGTGGCCTGAGAACACCGCTTACGATTGGTACCAGATCTCGATCAGACGATCTGGCTCAGCCATTCGCTTTCCAATCCCGGGATAGACAAAGTTAAACAGGAAAAGACCGGAAATGCGTTCCGGGGCCTTTCGCGCCAGTTCTTGCGCAACCGCTCCTCCCACATCATGGGCGACCACTCCTGCTTTTTCTATGCTCAGCGCGTTGAGTAACCCGATCATGTCGCCGGCATGCTCGGCTGCGCCGAACCGGCCGAGCGGCTTGTCGCTGTCGCCAAAGCCGCGCAGATCGGGCGCCACCACCGTAAAGCGGTCCGCCAGCCGTCGCATGAGAGGTTCCCAGGTCAGCCAAAACTCGGGCCATCCATGCAGCAGCAACAGCACAGGTCCCTGCCCGCAGCGCGCGACGTGAATTGTAGCGCCATCTATTGAGACATTAATATGCTCGATCATATACTGGTCCCCGGTTCCATGCCGTACTTGCATGACAAGCCCTGGTTAAACCGCTTTTGCCATTTTTTCTATTGGGCCAATAGCCTGCCATAGAAGTTCTTCTGTTGTGATCTGAATTGCGGCACCTCGAAAGCCGCCGAGTGGACAAATTTGTCGATTGCCGCCTCCGGCGTTCAAAAATGTCCATCATCGCAGAGCCTGAGATCACCTAACATACTGGGAATGCGTCAAGATCATTTTGGCACGCGGCTTGCTCTATTCAAAATACAGCCATTGGGGCCGGACAACCTCGAGGACTGATTCAATTAGGATGGAGTGGATAGCTATGGGCAAGTGTGGATCCGTCAAAAGCCGACCTACGTCGTGGAAGACCGACGATATCCTGGCGTTGGTGAATGAGACCGAAGGATATATCGATCCGCGTATCTATACCGACGATGAACTGTATCAGCTTGAGCTCGAGCAGATCTTCGCTCGCTCATGGTTGCTGCTCTGCCACGAAACCCACATTCCCAAAGCCGGCGATTACCTTGCCGCCTATATGGGCGAAGATCCGGTCGTCGTCGTTCGCCAGAAGGACATGTCGATCAAGGTCTTTCTGAATCAGTGCCGCCATCGCGGCATGCGGATTTGTCGCGATGACGGCGGCAATGCCAAGTCGTTTACCTGCAGCTATCACGGCTGGGCGTTCGATATCGGGGGCACGTTGGTGAATGTTCCCTATGAAAAGGACGCCTATTACAACGAACTGGACAAGGCCCGGTGGAGCCCGATCCAGGCGCGCGTGGAGACCTACAAGGGGCTCGTGTTCGCAAATTGGGATCGCGAAGCGCCGACGCTGGTCGAATATCTGAGCGATGCCATGCCCTACATGGACCATATGCTCGACCGGACCGAAGCCGGCACCGAAGCTGTGATCGGCATTCAGAAGTGGGTGCTGCCCTGCAACTGGAAATTCGCGGCCGAGCAGTTCTGCAGCGACATGTATCACGCCGGAACGGTCTCGCACCTTTCGGGCGTTCTCGCCGGACTTCCGCCTGAAATGGACCTGGGTGATGCCCAGATCCCCAACTATGGTGTGCAGTTCCGTTCGAAATGGGGCGGTCACGGCACGGGCTTCTATGTCGACCAGCCCGGCATTCTCGAAGCCATCATGGGGCCGAAGATCACCAAATACTGGACCGAGGGGGCGGCTGCGGAAAAGGCATCGGAGCGGCTTGGCGGCGTCCACCGCGGCCGCAGTCCGATGGGCCAGCATATGACGATCTTCCCGACATGCTCGTTCCTGCCGGGCATCAATACGGTCAGGACCTGGCAGCCGCGCGGACCGAATGAAACGGAAGCCTGGATTTTCGTGATCGTGCCTGCCGACGCACCGGAAGAAATCAAGGATGAGTTCCGCAAACAGACGGTCCGCACCTTCTCGGCCGGCGGTGTTTTTGAGCAGGACGATGGCGACAACTGGGTCGAAATCCAGCGCGTATTGCGCGGTGCGGTCGCGCGTTCCCAGGTGCTGAACGCGCAGATGGGACTCGGCCACTCGAGGACCGATCACCCCGATTATCCCGGCATCATCTCCAACGTCTATGCCGAGGAATCGGCTCGGGGCTTCTATGCGCAATGGCGGCGCATGATGACCGAGCCTTCCTGGTCGACGCTGGCACCGTCCGCTTGACGCTTCTCACCCGTGATGGCCTTGCGGGTGCTGCGATGTCTGCACCGCGGGCCACAGCTCTGAAAGACAGCTTATGACGACCTTACTTGCAGAAACGTTCCGCCGCCTCGGCCATATCGTCGATGCCGAAACGCAGCATCATGTCGAGCACTTCTACTATGCGGAGGCGGCGATGCTCGACAGCCGCCTCTATGATGAATGGCTCGATCTGTTCGACGAGGATATGCATTATTATATGCCCATCCGGCGGAACCAGACGCGCAGGAACGCCGCCGAAGAATTCTATGAGAAGGGGGCCTTCGCGCATTTCGATGACGATATCAACACGATGCGCGGACGCATTCGCAAGGCGACATCCGATCTTAGCTGGTGCGAGAATCCTGGTTCGAGGACCAGGCACACCGTCTCGAACGTGATTGTGCGGAAAGGGGGAGATCCCGACACCTTCGCGGTGAGCTCGGCCTTCATCGTTTATCGCAATCGCCAGGAACGCCAGACCGATTTTTTCGTCGGTGAGCGGCGCGATGTATTGCGGGTCGCCAATACCGATCTGGGCTTCACGATCGCGACGCGAACGATCCTGTTGGACCAGGCCACGGTGCTGGCGAACAATATCAGCGTCTTCTTCTGAACGCACAAGGGCCAGACGCTCGTGTCCCGGTCTTTCGACCCCGATGCCATCGTCTGGCCCGAAATGCGGCACCCGTTCAGAATTCATGTTCGTGGCCTCGACACGTCGGTCGGTTCCGATGGGCGCGCCAGCGTTTATGCCGCCATTCGCTCACTGCTCTCGCGTCGTTCTCCGCGAGGCTGCGCACAGGGGGGATGCGGCTTGTGCGCGGTGCGATTGATTGCGGGAGAAGTTGTCCTGCTCGGACCGATGAGCGCGAGCAAGCTCGCAGTCGGCGGCCCTGATCCAGCGCGCGTGTTGGCCTGCAGAATTGCTTCGGCCAGCGATCTGGTCATCGAGCTGGGTGAAAGTCTCCTGCGTCTCTCAGGACGTCCGGTCGGGGCGAGCGATATCGAAAAACAATAGGAGGTTTGGATGTCTGTATTGCGACTTGGTCATGTCCAACTCAGGGTCATGAACATCGACGAGGCGATTGAGCATTATGTCAACGTAATCGGCATGACGGTGATCGCGCGAGGGAGCGACGGCAAGGCCTATCTCAAATGCTGGGACGAATGGGATGCCTATTCGTTGATTCTCGAACCGTCGGACAGCGCCGGGCTGACGCACATTGCCTTCAAGGTCGCGGCGGACGCGGACCTTGATGCACTGGCCGACCGCATCGCGAGCAGCGGGGCGGACGTCGAGCATCTGCCGGCGGGCAGCCTCCATGCTTGCGGCCGGACCGTCGCATTTCGATTGCCGAGCGGACACCAGATGATCCTGTTTGCCGAAAAGGACGGCCTCGGCACCGACGTCGGAAATCTCAACCCCGATCCCTGGCCGGACAGCATCCATGGCATCGGTGCACACTGGCTGGACCATCTTGCCCTGGTCTGCGAATTCGATCCGGCACGCGGTCTCAACACCGTTGCCGACAATGCCGCGTTCCTGCGCGACGTGCTGGATTTCAAGGTGACCGAACAGTGCCTGGGCGGGCCGGATGGCTCGGTAATGATCGCGGCCTTCCTCACCCGCACAAACACGCCGCATGACATTGCTTGCGTGCCTGGCCCGAGTTCCGGGCTGCATCATATCGCGTTCTTTCTGGACGACTGGAATGGCATCCTTCGGGCCGCCGATATCGTTGCCAAAAGCAAAAAGCAGCCAAGCCTTACGCCCAATCGACATGGCATGACCCGCGGAGCGACCTTCTATATGTTCGACCCGTCGGGCAACCGGAACGAGACATTCGCGGGGCTGGGCTATCTTGCAACGGCCGATCGTCCGCTGGTGACGTGGACGGAGGACCAACTCGACCGCGGCTTGTTCTTCCTCGGAGGTGAAGATCGGACCTTCGTCGAGGTTTATAGCTAGGACGGACATGCTGCGGTCGGCGGGCCGGTGGCCGGCCGACCGCCGTTTCAGTTTGGCAGGCCTGAGGCTTCCCTGTTCTCCATCATCTTCCATTTGTAGGTGAACTGGCGCCGCGTCAGCCCAAGATGCTGGGCGGCTTTGGTCTTGTTACCGCTGCAGCGTTTCATCGCCAAACCGAACAGCGCCCGCTCATGGGCATCGAGGGAAAGGTCGGTCTCGATCAGCTGATCATAGGCCTGCTGCAGCGCAGGGCTGGTTTCCATGCAGAACTGGCCCCGGCGATCGACCCTGAAGCCATCGGAATAAGGCGGTCGTCCTCCGGCAAACAGATGCTCGACCTCAATCCAGGTGTCGGGTGAGGCGACGAGAACCCCTCGCTCCACCAGATTTTCGAGTTCACGAACATTACCCGGGAAGGAGTGCGATATGAGCATGTCCATCGCCCGATCCGAGATACCTCTCAACCGCTTTTGATAGCGTTTCTCGAACCGCGCGATCAGGCTTGCCACGAGTATCGGAATGTCGCTCTTGCGCTCGCGCAGAGGGGGGATGGTGACGGTGAAGGGCGACAGCCTGTAATAGAGATCCGGCCTGAAGCGGCCTTCTTCCACCGCCCGCATCAGATCGACGTTGGTCGCCGCCACGACACGGACATCGACCTGCGTCGTCTTGCAATCACCCAGGCGATCGACTTCGCCGTTCTGCAGGACGCGCAGGAGCTTGACCTGCGCGGAGAGGGGAAGGTCGCCGATTTCATCGAGCAGGATGGTGCCCTTGTGGGCGCGCTCAAAACGGCCGGCCCGGTCCATCGTGGCACCCGTATAGGCGCCCCGTTGGACCCCGAATAATTCAGATTCGATCAGGTCGGTCGGGATCGCTGCGCAATTCACCGCGACGAATGGTTCATTGGCCCGGTCGCTCTTCGCGTGTAGCCATCGCGCGAAAAGTTCCTTGCCGACGCCAGTCTCGCCTTGCAGCAGAACATTTATCGGCCCGCTCGCGGCTATCCTGAGCTGATCAAGGGCCGACCGAAATGCCTGCGAGGTGCCAACCGGCTCGTCCGGCTGGCCACTGCACGATGGACTCGCTTGTAGCCTTGGCGCACTCGGCACCTTCTTGGGCTTGTCGAATGCAGGCTCGCTTGCCCCGAAATAGTCGGTGCAATCTCCATCCTGTTGCCATTCCTCGGCCGGCTTGCCGACCAGTCGGCAGCAACTGTCGCCCTTGCCGATGCACTCGACCTCGCGGAATTCGATGTAACGCCGGAGAAATCTGCTGGTGTATCCGGAGGCATGTCCGACAAGCGACCAGCAGACGGGCTCGTGGCTCAATCCAAACTGCTGAATATAGGATTCGGCTTCCCAGGAGACGGTGCGAACAACCTCACCGCGAAAGATTCCGGCGTTCCAATCGATTGTGCTGCCGACGATTTCGACCCTTCCATTGCCTTCGAAGGAGAAGAGCTCCGGTCCGATCCTGAAGACGTCCATCGCATCGCCGCTGTCCAGCATCTTGTGTGCGACTTCGGCATCGCGTTGTCCGGCGGCATAGCCCGCCCGGACGAGAATCCGGCGGGTTTGGGTTACCCCCAGCGCCTCGTAGAGCGCCTTGCGAAGCTCTCCCATCGCGCTGGCGTGGACAAGCGACATGCGGCTCTCTTCGAGCCAGATATCACCGCGCGAAAAATCGACCCTGAGCTTGTCCAGCAGGGCGAATTTCTCGATCAGATTTTCCTCTCCCATTTTTCCATTCCTTTTTTTCAAGGATTGAGCAGGGAGTTGATTACCGTCGGATTGCGGGCTTGAGCATGATCTTGATCAAATATGTGCGGAATCTACAAATTTGTCGAGTGGCGTGCCTGCGCTGGCGATAGGCTTGCGGCACAATGGGCCTGGCGCCATCCAGGCCCTGCCGAACAGGACATATTGGCGCGGGAACGCAGGTGCAAGCGAAGCATGGCCTCAGGTTTCACGCGATCAAGGACCGCTCAGCGCCGCTCGCGCGCTTCCACGACCACAAGCAAATCCTTGGCCTCCACCAGGTCTCCCACGCCGACCAGCACTTCACTGACTATCCCGCGACAAGGGGCGTTGATCGAGGTTTCCATCTTCATGGCTTCCAGCACCACAAGACGATCCCCCGGATTGACCTGTTGGCCGACGCTGGCACTGACGGCTACGACCACGCCAGGCATTGGCGCAGCGATGTGAGCTTCGTTTCCTGGCTCGGCGATCCGCCTGCGGGGCCGCGCGCCACTCGCCTTTCGGTCCGAGACCATGATGATCCGCGGCTGTCCGTTCAGCTCGAAGAAGACGCGTACCGTGCCGTCGTCTTCGGTTTCGCCGATCGCAGTCAGGGTGATGACCAGCGCCTTACCGCGCTCGATCGCGACGCTGATCTCCTCACCGGGCTCCATGCCGTAGAAATACACCGGCGTTGGCAAGGTGGAGACGGGACCAAAGCGATCGGCAGCCTCGGCAAAGGCGATAAACACCTTGGGATACATGAGAAAGCTGGCGAACTCGCGCTCGCTCAGCGGACGGGTGCAGACCGCTTCCGCCCGCTCGCGCTCGGCGTCGAGGTCCAATTCCCTCAGGAGGCTTGCCGGACGGACGGTATTGGGCACGGCATCGCCGAGCACGCGCTTCTGGATGTCCGCCGGCCACCCGCCCGTCGGTTGCCCAAGGTCGCCGCGCATCATTTCCACGACCGAGGCGGGGAAGGAGATCTCGCGCGCAGCGTCCAGCACGTCGGCGCGGCCGAGGTCCTGCGCCACCATCATCAGCGCCATATCCCCCACGACTTTCGAGGAGGGCGTGACCTTGACGATGTCACCAAACAGGAGGTTGGCCTCATGATAGGCATTGGCGACTTCGTGCCAGCGCGCCTCAAGTCCAAGGCTCCGCGCCTGCTCCTTGAGGTTGGTGAACTGGCCGCCGGGCATTTCGTGGAGATAGACCTCCGAGGCGCCCGAGCGCAGGTCGCTCTCGAAGGCGGCATATTGGCCGCGCACGGCTTCCCAGTAAAAGCTGATCGCGCGGATCGCCCGCGGATCGAGCCCCGGATCGCGGGGGGCATGGCGCAACGCCTCGACGATTGCACCGAGGCAGGGCTGTGAGGTCGTGCCCGACATGGCGTCCATCGCGGCATCGATGCTGTCAACTCCGGCCTCGACCGCCGCCAGCACGCTTGCCGCCGCTGCGCCAGAGGTGTCGTGGGTGTGGAAGGCGATCGGCAGATCGGTTGCCTCGCGCAGCGCCTTGAACAACGCGCGCGCTGCCGCAGGTTTCAGCAGCCCTGCCATGTCCTTCACCGCCAGCATCTGGCAGCCCGCTGCCTCGAGCTCACGGGCAAGGTCGACATAGTAAGCGAGGCCGTATTTCGCCCGGTCGGGATCGAGTATGTCGCCGGTGTAACAGAGTGCCCCTTGCGCCAGCTTGCCGCTCTCCACCACTGCGTCGATCGCGACGCGCATGTTCTCGGTCCAGTTGAGGCAGTCGAAGATGCGGAAAATATCGATGCCCTTGGCCGCCTCGGCGACGAAACGGCGCACCACGTTGTCCGGATAGTTGGTGTAGCCGACGCCGTTGGCCCCGCGCAGCAACATCTGCGTGAGCAGATTTGGCGCAGCCTCGCGGATGGCGAAGAGCCGTTCCCAAGGATCTTCCGACAGGAAACGCATGGAGACATCGAAAGTCGCGCCACCCCAGCACTCGAGGCTGAGCAGCTGCGGCAGCGTGTTTGCATAGGCGGGCGCGATCCGCACCATGTCGTCAGTGCGCATGCGGGTCGCGAGCAACGACTGATGCGCGTCGCGCATGGTGGTGTCGGTGAGCAGCACCTGCTCCTGCGCCCGTATCCAGCGCGCGAGACCCGCAGCGCCCTGGCGTTCGAGGATCTGACGCGTGCCTTCGGGGGCGCCGGATGGAATGGGCCCGGAGGTGGATGGCGCAACTGGCGGACGCAAATCGGCACGCGGCCTTGCGCGGCCGACGACATCGGGATGGCCATTTACGGTTACGTCGGCAATGTAGCTCAGCAGCTTCGTTGCGCGATCGCGGCGCTTGCTCATCTCCAGAAGCCCGGGCGTCTCATCGATGAAGCGAGTGGTATAGCGA
This sequence comes from Novosphingobium sp. CCH12-A3, assembly GCF_001556015.1. NCBI lineage: Bacteria > Pseudomonadati > Pseudomonadota > Alphaproteobacteria > Sphingomonadales > Sphingomonadaceae > Novosphingobium > Novosphingobium sp. CCH12-A3. Next base: position 71,374 of record NZ_LSIA01000235.1, read on the forward strand.
TTGGCGATAAAGTCGGCGTGGGTGAGGACGTTTTCGAGAAACGCAAGGTTGGTCGCCACGCCGCGAATGCGATATTCGCGGAGCGCGCGGGTCATTCGCGCAATCACTTCACCCGGCGTCGGCGCCCAGGCCGTCACCTTTTCCAGCAAGGGATCATAGTGGCGCGTGACGATCGCGCCGGAATAGGCGGTGCCGCCATCGACCCGCACGCCATAGCCGAATGCGCCGCGATAGGCGGTGATCCGGCCATAGTCGGGAATGAAATTGTTCTGCGGGTCCTCTGTGGTGATGCGGCACTGGAGCGCATGGCCATTCAGCGCGATCGCCTCCTGCGGCGGTACTCCGGTCTCTTCCGTATCGCCCAGTTTTCCTCCTTCGGCGATGCGGATCTGCGCCTTCACGATGTCGATGCCCGTTACCATCTCGGTGACGGTATGCTCGACCTGGACGCGGGGGTTGACCTCGATGAAGTAGAATGCGGCCGTAGCCTCATCCATCAGAAACTCGACCGTGCCCGCGCCCTGATAGCCGGTACTGCGCCCGATCTTGAGCGCCGCCTCACACAAGGCGGAGCGGGTCGCATCGTCGAGATAGGGAGCGGGCGCCCGCTCGATCACCTTCTGATTGCGCCGCTGAACGGAACAGTCGCGCTCGAAAAGATGGAACAGGTTGCCGTGGCTGTCGCCGAGCAGCTGCACCTCGACATGGCGGGCGCGGCGGATGAGCTTCTCAAGATAGACCTCGTCGCGCCCGAAAGCCGCCTTGGCTTCGCTCCGGCCCGAACGGACCGCCTCGATGAGCCCATCTTCGTTCTCGATTGGCCGCATGCCTCGTCCGCCGCCGCCCCAGCTCGCCTTCAGCATCAGCGGATAGCCGATCTCCCGCGCGATCTGGCGCACCTCGTCCTCGTCCATCGGCAATGGCTCGCTTGCCGGCACGACCGGCACCCCTGCGCCAACGGCGACATGACGGGCCGAAACCTTGTCACCGAGCCGGCGCATCGTTTCGGGTTGCGGCCCGATGAAGATGATTCCCGCCGCAGCGCAAGCTTCGGCGAACGCGGGATTTTCAGAAAGGAAACCATAGCCCGGATGAATCGCATCCACCCCCGCGTCGCGCGCAACCTCGACGATCCGTGCTATGTCGAGATAGGCTCCGATCGCCCCCTTGCCGCCTGCCCCCAGATGATAGGCCTCGTCCGCCTTGAAGCGATGCAACGAGAGCTTGTCCTCCTCCGCGTAGATCGCGACCGTGCGAATTCCGAGCTCGGTTGCCGCACGGAAGATGCGAATGGCGATCTCGCCGCGGTTGGCGACCATGATCTTGCGGAAATGAGGAACAGTCATACACTGGCACCTGATTGCGGCAGCACCCGGCCGGTGTCCCGGCGTGGTCGCCGGATGGACTATGCCGCGAGCGCGCGCGTGGAGATTTGCGTGAGAAGCACCGCGCCGGCCGTCGCGGCTGCTTTCAAGCCCAGCGCTTCCGGCACGACCTGATCGAGAAAAAAGCGAGCGGATGCGCGCTTGAGGCTTGCAAAATCGCTGGCGTCCAATTTTGCTGCAGCGTTCATCTGACGCAGCATCAGCCAACCCGCGACAGCGACCGAAAGCATGGTCAGAAACGGATAGCTGCCTGCCAGGCGATCTTCGCGGCTAACAGCCATCAGCTCATTCGCCGTGGCCTCCACCGCCTCGATGAGAGCGGCCAGCGCAGTTTCTCCTGCGCACTCGCTCCGCATTTCGGCAAGCAGCCCACGCAGGGTCTCCCCGCCATTCAGGTCCAGCTTACGGTTGACCAGATCGGCAGCCTGGATGCCATTGGTGCCTTCGTAAATCGGGCCAATGCGGATGTCGCGATAGTGCTGTGCCGCACCGGCTTCCTCAACGAAGCCCATCCCGCCGTGAACCTGCACGCCAAGGCTGGCGACCTCGCAACCGATATCGGTGCCCCAGGCCTTGGCCAGTGGGGTCAGCAGGTCGAGCCGCGCCGCCGCCCTGGTGTCGCCGCGGTGCGCGCGGTCTGCGCAGCCTGCCGCGAAATAGACCAGCGCCCGCGCCGCCTGCGTCAGAGCGCGCATCCGCAGCACCATGCGGCGGACATCGGGCTGCTCGATGATCGCCTTGCCGAACTGAACGCGCTCCTGGGCATAACGGGATGCCCGCTGGCTCGCGGCTTCCGCCACCTCCACTCCCTGAAGCCCGACATTGAGGCGCGCGTTGTTCATCATCGTGAACATGCAGCGCATGCCTTCGTTCTCCTCTCCGATCAGCCAGCCATGGCAATCGTCGGCATCGCCAAAGCTGAGTGTGCAGGTGGGCGAGGCGTGGATCCCGAGCTTTTGTTCGATGCCGGTGCAGCGAACGTCGTTGAATACGCCCGGTGCGCCCGTCTCGCCGGGGCGGAACTTGGGGACGAGGAACAGCGATATGCCTTTGGGACCGGCAGGGGCGCCGGGTGTCCGTGCGAGTACGAGGTGGACGATGTTGTCGGTCAGGTCATGCTCGCCGAAGGTGATGAAGACTTTCGAGCCCTTGATCCGCCAGCTGCCGTCGCCCGCAGGCGTGGCAGTGGTGCGAAGGGCGCCAACGTCGGACCCGGCCTGCGGCTCGGTCAGGTTCATCGTCCCGTTCCATTCGCCGCTCACCAGCTTGGGCAGGTAGAACGACTGCAGGTCCGGCGAGCCATGCGAGATAAGCGCTTCGATCGCGCCCGGCGTCAGCATGTTGATCAGTGAGAAGCCCATGTTGGCCGAGCCAAGGTCTTCCATCAGCACGGTCGCCAGCGCATAGGGCAGACCCTGCCCGCCATGTTCAGTGGGTACGCCAATGCCGCCCCAGCCGCCGTCAACGAATGCGGCATAGGCTTCGCGAAAGCCTGCGGGCATGGTCACCGCACCATCGTCCCAGCGCGCGCCGACGGTGTCGCCGATCCGGTCAAGGGCGGCATAATGACCAACTGCAAATGCCGCCGCACCCTCGATCACTGCATCGATGAGATCGATGTCCTCTATAAGCTCAGAGATCCCGACGACATGCTGGAGAACGAAGCGCTGTTCGGATGTGGGCGGGGTATAGGACATCGTCGTCTTTCGGTGAGAAATGCATTGGAAAATCGCCCGGCAGGAGACAAAAAGGCGAGGATCGATCCCAAAGAGATCGATCCTCGATAGGCAGGGTGACTTTCGAAATTGGACTGCTGGTGCACGTCACCTTTGGACGTCCCTTATCGGACCTTGCCACTTCGTTCCGTTTGACCAGCATGTTTATCTCGCTCGAAGCTGCCCTTTCGTGTTCCCATCCGAGTCGGGAAATATGGATATTCCTTTTTTGGAAAATATCAATATTTATGATCCAACAGCTAAGCGAGGCGTCACGGCGGCGCTGAGTCGTGAGGCGCGTGTCGCGCTAATCGTGCGGTCGGATACTGAAGCGATCGTCCGGCATCTGCGGCGCGGCGCGAATGATCGGAGCTGGAAGGCCCCCTGCGGAGCAGCCCTTGTTGGTCAGCCCCCGTCGATTTCTGCCACGCCTTGACCGGCCTCGATCACAGGATTGTGGGCAAAACCAACCGGTGAAAAACGCTGGGTCAGGCGATAGCGAGCTGAACACCGCCGTTGGCGGCCGGAGAAAATCTGCCTCAGAAGTCGCGCTTCAGCCGTGTCCTGGCGGCCCTGTGGGCGCCCCGGCGTCAGCCGATCCGACTGAAATCGGGCGGGCGCTTCTCGATGAAGGCGGCGAACACCTCTTGCGCCTCGGCGCTCACCAGCCGCTCACCGAAGGCGGCGCTTTCCGCGTCAATGCGCTGCTGGATAGCCTCCACCTCGCGCATTAGCTGCTTGGTAGCCGCGACCGCGCCGGCTGGCTTTGCCGCGAGCGCCAAGGCCGCCTCGCGCGCGGCCTGCGCCACCCCGTCGGCGGGAACCGCGCGGTTGGCAAGGCCCAGCGCTACCGCTTCCTCGCCTGACAGCGCGGCTCCCAGCACGAACAACTCGAAGGCGCGGACATGGCCGATCCGTATCGGCAGGAGCAGCGACGAAGCGGCCTCGGGGACCAGCGCGAGATTCACGAACGGCGCGGAAAGGCGCGCATCGGGCGCGACGAACACGAGATCGCAATGGAGCAGCATCGTCGTGCCGATGCCGATCGCCTTACCCTGTACGGCGGCGACGACCGGCTTGGTCGTGGCTGCGAGCGCACGTAGCACGCGGCCGACGGGAAGCTCGTCGAGCCCGCCGCGATGCTCGCGCGCCCGCGCGAAATCGACAAGGTCGTTGCCAGCGCAGAAATCGTCGCCCGCCCCGCAGATCAGCACAGCCTTTACGCTTTTCTCAGCCTCTGCATGGAGCAGGGCATCGGCGAAGGCGAGATACATGGCATCCGACAGCGCGTTCTTCTTCGCCGGCCGATCGAACAGGATCTCCAATACGCCATCGACGATCGTGGTGCGGATGTCTTGCGTCATATCCGATCCTCATGTCCTGGTCTGGCAAGCGCTTCGGGCGGATCGGATCGAGATCTCGCCCGGCGCTTTCGTTTACGTCAAGGTCGCGCGGCGTGTGGCGCCAGGCGGGTCAATGTTTGGCTCAATCTTTCAGCAGATCGAGCGCAACATCGACGATCATATCTTCCTGCCCACCGACCATCTTGCGGCGGCCGACTTCGGCAAGAATGGCGCGAGTGTCGAGACCATAGTCCGCGGCTGCTTTCTCGGCGTGACGCAGGAAGCTCGAATAGACGCCGGCGTAGCCGAGCGTGAGCGTCTCGCGGTCAACGCGCACCGGGCGATCCTGCAACGGGCGAACGAGCTCTTCGGCTGCGTCCATCAGGGCGTAAAGGTCGCAGCCGTGGTTCCACCCCATGCGGTCAGCCGCCGCGATGAACACTTCGAGCGGAGCATTGCCAGCCCCCGCTCCCATCCCCGCGAGCGAGGCATCGACACGCACCGCGCCGTTCTGCACGGCAACGATCGAGTTGGCGACGCCGAGCGAGAGATTGTGATGGGCGTGGACGCCGCGCTGCGTCTCCGGTTTCAACACCCGGTCATAGGCTTGCAGGCGCGCGGCATATTCATCCATGCTCAACGCGCCGCCACTGTCGGTGACATAGACGCAATGCGCGCCATAGTCTTCCATCAGCTTTGCCTGCGCGGCCAAGGCCTCGGGGCTGGTCATATGGCTCATCATCAGGAAGCCGGAGACATCCATGCCAAGACCCCGCGCAGCCTCGATGTGCTGCCTGGAAACGTCTGCCTCCGTGCAATGCGTGGCGATACGGACAGACTTCACGCCCATCTCGCAGGCGTGCTTGAGATCGTGCACGGTGCCGATACCCGGCAGCAGCAGCGTGGTCAGAACGCTATGCTCCAACACCTCGGCGACCGCGCCGATCCAGTCCCAGTCCGTATAGGCGCCAAAGCCGTAGTTGAAGCTGGAACCCTGCAATCCGTCACCATGGGCGACTTCGATTGCGTCGACCTTGGCGGCATCGAGCGCGCGGGCGATGGCCTGCACATGATCCAGCCCATATTGATGGCGAATGGCGTGCATGCCGTCGCGCAGGGTGACGTCCTGGATGTACAGCTTTTGCGTGATCGGATCGAAGGTCATGCGGCAACTCCCGCGAAATGGCGTTGGGCGATCTTCTCGGCGGTCTTGAGCGCGGCCGAGGTCATGATGTCGAGGTTGCCGGCATAGGCGGGAAGGTAGTGCGCCGCGCCTTCCACCTCGAGAAAGACGGAGACCTTCAAGCCGGTGAAGCTGCCGTCCATTTCCGGAATCCGCAGCGGCCGGTTGCCGCCGATGCTCTCGAACTGCACGGCCTGCTTCAGGCGATAGCCGGGGACATAGGCCTGTACTTCGGCAACCATGTCCTCGATGCTCTTGCGGATCGTATCGTGGTCGGTCTCCTCGCACAGGCAATAGACCGTATCGCGCATGATCAGCGGCGGTTCGGCCGGGTTGAGGATGATGATCGCCTTGCCGCGCGTGGCGCCGCCGACATCGACGATGGCCTGGCTGGTAGTCTCGGTGAACTCGTCGATATTGGCGCGTGTGCCAGGGCCGGCGCTCTTCGAGCTGATCGAGGCCACGATCTCGCCATAATGCACCTTGGCGACGCGGCTGACCGCGGCGACGATGGGGATCGTCGCCTGGCCGCCGCAAGTGACCATGTTCACATTGGTGGCATCGAGGTTCGCCTCGCCGTTCACCGGCGGGATGGTGTAGGGGCCGATGGCGGCGGGGGTAAGGTCCACCACGCGCTTGCCATGCGCCTGCAGCAGCGCGTTGTTGTGCTTGTGCGCGCCCGCACTGGTGGCGTCGAACACGATCTTGATGTCCGCGAATTCGGGCATCCGAACCAGGCCGTCGATGCCTTCGGCGGTGATCGGAACGCCCATGCGCGCCGCGCGCTTCAGCCCGTCGCTTTCCGGGTCGATGCCGACGAAGGCGCCCATTTCCAGCACGTTCGACAGGCGCATGATCTTGATCATCAGGTCGGTGCCGATGTTGCCCGAGCCGATGATCGCTATTTTGGTCTTGCCCATGATGTCAGGCCTTTGCGTAAGTGAAGGAACAGGTACCGATGCCGCCGACGAAGGCCTCAACCTTGTCGCCCGGCTTCATCGCCGCCATCGGGCCAAGTGCTCCCGCCAGAAGGATATCGCCCGCCCTTAGCGGTTCGCCGCGCGCGGCGAGGGTCCGGGCAAGCCAGGCCGCGGCATTGAGCGGGTGGCCGAGCGCCGCCGCGCCCGCGCCCAGAGAAACCGTCTCGCCATTGATCTGCATGACCATCCCCGCGGTCCACAGATCGAGCCCCTGGAGTGGTTTTCCTTCGCCGGCGAGTACGAAGAAGGCCGAGGAGCCGTTGTCGGCCACGGTATCGGCGAATGTGATCTTCCAGTCGGCGATGCGGCTGTCCACGATCTCGATCGCGGCATGGACGGTGGCGACGGCGGCCGCGACTTCCTCGGGCGTCGTCTCTGCCGAGGGCAGGTCGGCCGCCAGCACGAAGGCGATCTCGGCCTCCGCCTTGGGCTGGATGCACTTGGCGGGATCGAGCGCACCGCCATCGGCCACGCGCATGTCGTCGAACAGCGCGCCGAAGTCGGGCTGGTCGACGCCGAGCTGGGTCTGCACGGCCTTGGCCGTCAGCCCCGCCTTGCGCCCGACGATACGCCGGCCCTGCGCCTGCCAGAAACGGGTGTTGATTTCCTGGACAGCATAAGCGCCGGCTGCATCGACGGGATCGAGCCCGTCGCGCATCGGCGGTACAGCGCCCGAGGTATAGGCCTCGCGCAGGCGGATCGCGAGATCTTCATGGGAAGGGGTGCTCATTCGAAGGTCCTCTCTTCGTCTCCAATGCCCAATATTGTGTTGTTGACCTTGGAGCCAGAGCGTCGGAGTGCTATTGTCTCATATCATGAGACGCTTCGCATGAGCCAGGGAACACCTCCCATCGCCGCCCTGGGCCGCAGTCTCGCCATGCTCGAAGCGGTACTGGCGGACCGGGAGGGGCGCAGCGTGGCTGCCATTGGTGCGGACATCGGGTTTCCCCGCGCCACCGCGCATCGGCAGGTAGCGACGCTGGTAGCCGAACGGTTCCTGGTGCGTCTGCCCGGCGGACGGCTGGGGCCGGGGCCCCGCCTGCTGGCCCTGCTGCCAATGGCGGATGAGAAACAGGTGATCGTCGCTGCCGCCGCGCCGATGCTCCACCGCCTTGCGGCGAAGGTGGGCTGCGTGGTCCAGCTCGGCACGCTGGAAAACGATATGGTGACCTACCGTCTCAAGACCGGGCAGGGGGCAGGGGACCTCTTCACCAAGGTGGGCTTGCAACTGGAAGCCTATTGCACCGGCATCGGCAAGATCCTGTTGGCCAATCTGCCCGAAGCCGAACGCGAGGCCTATCTTGCGACCGGACCGTTCCCGGCCCTGACTGCAAACACGATCACCGATCCGGACCAATTGCGCGAAGAGTTGATGCGCGTGCGCGCGCAGGGCTTTGCGCGCGACGATGAGGAGATCGCCAAGGGCCTCGCCTGCATTGCGGTACCGATCAAGGGATCTGATGGTCGGATTTCCGCGGCAATTTCTGTTTCTCGCGGGGTGCCGGGATGGGTAGGGAAAGGCGAGGCGCGCATTCTTGTTTTGTTGGAAGAAGCGGCCCGCCTCATTGAAGCTGCAATTCACGGCAGTGATCCTGGAAAATTACTTCTCCAGGCGTGAAGCACGCCTCCTGATCCCGTCCAGGCATCCGCCGCTAATTTGACCGCACCTATTCGCTTTCACTCCTTGGAGAGCAAGGAGACGCGCCCGAGGAATATAGCACGAGAAATGCCATCATGCGACGGCAGTTGTTTGTGCCTGGGATGCTTATTGTACAGACAGGACTATGACAGTTTAGATGTTTCCGCGGTCCCTTGACCCACGGCCCTGGCCGTTCTGACGAATTCTTCGAGCATGGGCATATGATCATCTGCGCGGTGGATCAGGCACAGGTCAAATGTTGCGGCATCCTGTTCATCGAACGATACATAGGTGACACCAGGGATGTTGAGATTGCGAACCGAGTCCACGCCAAGCGCTATGCCCAATCCGCTTGAGACCAAGGAGATTGCCGTGATCACGTCTTCGACATTCTGGGCTATATGCACCGACACGCTCCGCTCGTGAAGCATGCGGAGCAGGAAATTGCTGAATCCGCCGGGTCGTTCGATTGGAGGGTAGAATATGATGGGTTGCTGGTTCAAATCGCTCAATGAGAGCGACGCCCGCGCAGCCAACGGGTGTTCGGTGGGGATCGCAGCAAGCATCCTCTGACTCGCGATTGTCTGCCAGAACAACCCTGGATAATCGTTGAAGAAGCGGTTGAACCCGACATCGATGCGACGTTCGATCAAGGCTTTGACCTGCTCTTCCCGCGACATGGTGTGGAGCGAGACCTCGACGTCAGGGAACTGTTCGCGAAATGCCAGAACGATACGGGGGATGACGTCAAAGATCGCCGACCCGAAAACGCCCACGTCGATTCGCCCCATCTGGCCTTGGCCGATTGCGTTTGCCCGCGTCGCCCCTTGATCGACCAGGGCGAGAATATTGCGCGCATCGGCATAAAAGGATTCGCCGGCAGCGGTGAGTGTAATGCCACGGCTGTTCCGCTCAAGCAGGCGAACGCCGAGGATCTCTTCGAGTTGCTGGATCTGCCGGGTAAGCGGCGGTTGAGAGACGTTCAGTTCTGCGGCCGCGCGGCGAAAGCTATGGTGAGTGACCACCGCTACGAAATACCGCATATGACGCATGTCGATGGATGATGAATATCGTACCATTGGCACGCCCCTTCGATTTGTCTCGTCGCACCAATAGCGCAAGCAGCGTATCGTTGGAAGCTGCGTGATACGGATGGGGTATCCCAAAAACGCGGAAACAGTATTGGACCGCATCATCGTGCGGCTTTAGCTCGGTGACGTGGCTGGCGCGCTGCGATGGGTGCAATGTGCGAGCGTATGCGGAGGATGACCTTGAGCGACCCTGTTGCAACCAGCGATGCGCGCGACGCATTGCCGGAAATCCGGCATTTTATCGATGGCACATATCGCGCCTCCACAAATGGCAGGACGTTTCCGAAGTATCGACCATATGATGGCCGACACATTTTCGACGTGTGCGAGGGTGGACGCGAGGAGATCGATGCTGCCGTCGGTGCCGCGCGTGCCGCATTGCATGGTCCTTGGGCAAAGGTCTCCGTCGACGACCGGGCTGACCTGATGCGCGCGATCGCGGCCGGCATCACAAAACGGTTCGACGATTTTGTCAGCGCCGAGATGAACGACACTGGCCAACCGATTTCGGCCATGCGTCACGCATTCGTTCCCCGTGGCGCGGCAAACTTCAACGCTTTCGCCGATCTGGTGAAGGCGGTTTCGACGGAATGCTTCCACACCGAAACGCCGGACGGGCGAGGGGCGCTTAACTACGCGATCCGCAAGCCCAAGGGCGTTATCGGCGTGATCAGCCCCTGGAACGCACCGTTTCTGCTGATGACCTGGAAAGTCGCGCCAGCGCTTGCTTGCGGCAACACCGTGGTGGTGAAGCCATCGGAGGAAACCCCGTCCACGGCAACGCTCCTCGGCGAGGTGATGAACGAGGCCGGGGTGCCAAATGGCGTCTACAACGTGGTGCACGGCTTCGGTCCCGATTCCGCTGGCGCCTATCTGACCGAGCATCAGGATGTCGATGCGATTACCTTCACGGGTGAAACGCGCACAGGTACGGCGATCATGCAGGCCGCGGCGCGCGGCGTGCGGGACGTGTCGTTCGAGCTCGGCGGCAAGAATAGCGCCATCATCTTCGCCGATGCGGATCTCGATGCGGTCCTCGAAGGCCTCATGCGCTCGGTGTTCCTCAACACCGGCCAGGTTTGCCTTGGGACGGAGCGGGTGTTCGTCGAGCGGCCCCTGTTCGACCGCTTCGTCAGCGCACTTGCCGAAAGAGTGAAAGGCCTAAAGCCCGGTCATCCAGAGGGCGCCGCCACCAGCTTTGGTCCGCTGATCTCAAGCGAGCATAGGAAGAAGGTTCTCAGCTACTATCGCAGGGCGGAGGCAGATGGCGCCGTCATTGTCTCCGGCGGCGGAGTGCCCGAGCTGCCAGCGGAACTCAGCAGCGGTTCATGGATAGAACCGACGATCTGGACAGGTCTGCCGGACGATCACCCCGTCATACAGGAAGAGATCTTCGGGCCCTGTTGTCACGTTCGTCCGTTCGATACCGAGAAGGAAGTGATCGGCCTCGCCAATGACACTCTCTATGGGCTGTCCTCCACCATCTGGACCCAGAATCTCTCACGTGCCCACCGCATGGCCGCGGCGATAGATGTGGGTGTCACCTGGGTGAATTCGTGGTTCCTGCGCGATCTGCGCACGCCGTTCGGCGGCACCAAGCAGTCGGGTATTGGCCGCGAAGGCGGGATTCACAGCCTCGAATTCTACAGCGAACTGCGCAACATTTGTGTGAAGCTCTGACATGGCTCTTGAAATCAACACAATCGAACGGCTCGGCGACGAATTATTCGAAGCCCTGTCCGAAAATCGGACTGTCCCCAACCTGCGCGACCGCAATCCGGGGATGGACATCGTCGATGGCTACCGCGTGCAGGAACGGATGATTTCGCGCCGGCTTGCAGCGGGGGAAACAATCGTCGGCAAGAAGATCGGCGTCACCTCCAAAGCGGTGCAGCAGGCCATCGGCGTGTTCGAGCCCGACTTCGGGCAACTGACCTCGGCGATGGTGGTCGAAGATGGTGCCGCAATCGATCTCGACACGCTGATCCAACCCCAGGCGGAAGGCGAAATTGCCTTTGTCCTCAAACATGACCTCGTCGGCCCCGGCGTCACCGCCACCGATGTCGTGCGCGCCACCGACTATGTCACAGCGTGCTTCGAGATCGTCGACAGCCGGATCAACGACTGGGATATCCGCATTCAGGATACGGTCGCCGACAACGCCTCGTGCGGGATCTATGCGCTGGGGCGCGAACGGTTCGATCCGCGCGACGTCGATCTCACGCTCGCGGGGATGGTTCTCGACCGCAATGGCGAGCTTGCCGCCACCGGAGTCGGTGCGGCGGTGCAGGGCTCTCCACTCAATTCGGTCGCCTGGCTCGCGAATACCCTGGGGCGCCTCGGGATCCCGTTCCGGGCAGGGGAAGCGATCCTGTCGGGATCGCTCGGTCCGATGATCCGCATTGCCGATGGCGATCGCCTGTCGGTGCGTATCGGCGGCCTCGGCAGTTGTTCGCTTTCGTTTGCCCGAGGAGGCCGGAATGCTTGATACCGCTACTATCCACGCGATCGCCGATATCGTCGTCGGGGCGCAGGACGGCGCTTATACGATCCAGAAATTCACCGACGCTTATCCTGAGATGACGCTCGAGGACAGCTATGCGGTGCAGGACGAACTGCTCCGGCGCTGGCAGGCACGAGGACGCAAGCTTGCCGGGATGAAGGCAGGCCTCACCTCAAAGGCCAAGATGGAACAGATGGGCGTCCATGTCCCGAGCTTCGGCATATTGATGAACGATACGCTCGATCCCGACATGGGCGTGGTGCCGATGGACACGCTGATCCATCCCCGTGTGGAAGCGGAAATCGCTTTCGTGATGAAGGACGATCTGTCCGGGCCGGACGTTTCGATCGAAACGATTATCGCCGCCACCGACTTCGTGCAACCGGCGGTCGAGATCATCGACAGCCGGTTTAAGAAGTTCAAGTTCGACCTCGTCAGCGTGGTAGCCGACAACGGCTCGTCGGCCCGGTTCGTGATGGGAGGGCGTGCCCGCCGGCCCCAGGAATTGTCGCTCGATACGATCGGGATCGTTTTCGAGAAGAATGGTGAAGTCGTTGCCACCGCCTCCTCCGCCGCCGTGCTCGGTCACCCTGTTCGCGCGATTCAAATGCTGGTGGCATGGCTCCATGAACGCGGCCGCACCTTGCCCGCTGGAGCGATCGTGCTGACGGGCGGCGCGACCGAGGCCGTGGCTGTCGCGCCGGGAGACTTCATTTCCGCGCGGTTCCAGGATCTGGGCACCGTGAGCTTCCGCATGGGCCAGAAGGACGCCGCCTGATGCCGATCATATCCGTCACAATCGCCGAGGGACGCCCGGTCGAGAAGCGCCGTGCGCTGATCAAGGCACTGACCGACGCCACGGTAATCGCTTTCGATGTCCGCCCAGACCAGGTGCGCGTCATCCTCAATGAAGTACCTATCGATAACTATGCCGTTGCCGGCGTCACGTTCGCCGAGCAGGCATCACTTGCGGGAGCAAGCAAATGACGAAAATCAAGTGTGCGATCATTGGCCCCGGGAATATCGGGACCGACCTTCTCTACAAGCTCCGGCGATCGGATATACTGGAACCGGTGTGGATGGTCGGCGTCGACCCGACCTCTGATGGTCTCGCCCGCGCCAGAGAACTCGGTCTCAAGACCACCGCAGACGGGGTGGACGGGCTTTTGCCCCATGTCGTCGAGGACAAGGTGCAAATCGCGTTCGACGCAACATCGGCATATGTGCACCCGGAAAACAGCCGCAAGCTCAATGCACTCGGCGTGCTCATGATCGACCTGACGCCTGCCGCGGTCGGACCGCTCTGCGTCCCACCGGTCAATCTGGCCACGCTTGCGGATCAGGCCGTGATGAACGTCAATATGGTGACCTGCGCCGGGCAGGCGACGATCCCGATGGTGAGTGCCGTTAGCCGCGTTCAGCCCGTGGATTACGCTGAAATCGTCGCGACCGTCGCCTCCAAGTCGATCGGTCCCGGCACGCGCAAGAACATTGATGAATTCACCCGCACGACGTCGGGCGCCGTGGCCAAGGTCGGAGGCGCAAAGGTTGGCAAGGCGATCGTCGTCGTCAATCCGGCCGAGCCGCCGTTGATGATGCGCGATACCGTCTATTGCGAGACGGCGGAGGATCCCGATCAGGAGGCGATCACGCGCTCGGTCCACGACATGATCGCCGAAGTGCAGAAGTACGTGCCCGGTTACCGCCTGAAGAACGGCCCAACCTTCGAAGGTCGCAAGGTCTCGATCTTCCTCGAGGTGGAAGGATTGGGCGATTACCTGCCCAAATATGCCGGCAATCTCGATATCATGACCGCCGCCGGCGCGCGCACAGCTGAGATGTTCGCGCGCGAGATCCTGGACGGCACGCTGGAACTCAAGCCCACCGTTGAGGAGGCCGCATAATGACACTCGAAGCGCAAATTCGGGGCCGCAAGGTCAAGATGCATGATATGTGCCTACGGGACGGCATGCATTCGATGCGGCATCAGATGACTGTCGAACAGATGATCGACATCGCCACCGGACTCGACGAGGCGGGCGTGCCGTTGCTGCAGGTCACCCACGGAGACGGTCTTGGCGGTTCCTCCCTCAACTACGGGCGGGGTCTGCATAGCGACAAGGAATATATCACCGCGGTGGCGTCGCGCATGAAGAACGCCAAGGTTTCGGTGCTGCACGTGCCGGGGATCGGCACGCTCGACGAGCTGCGCATGGCGGCGGACTGCGGCGCGAAATGCGTTCACGTCGCCTCGCATTGCACCGAGGCGGACGTGACCGAGCAGCATATCGGCCTCGGGCTGAAACTCGGCATGGATACCGTCGGCTTTCTGATGATGGCGCATATGTCCCCGACCGCGAACATGGTCGAACAGGGTCTGCTGATGGAAAGCTACGGCGCCCAGACCGTCTATTGCGTCGACAGCGCCGGCTATATGCTGCCCGACGAAGTGACTGAACGCATTGCCGCGCTGCGCACGGCATTGAAGCCGGAAACCGAGATTGGCTTTCATGGTCACCACAATCTCGGCATGGGCGTAGCAAACTCGCTTGCCGCGGTCGCGGCCGGCGCCGATCGCATCGACGGTTCGGCCGCCGGGCTCGGTGCGGGCGCGGGCAACACGCCGCTGGAACTGTTCGCTGCCGTGTGCGATCGCCTGGGCGTTGAGACCGGAGTGGATACCTTCAAGCTGATGGACGTGGCGGAAGATCGCGTCCTCCCGATCATGCCCAAACCTCCGCGCGCAGACCGGGATTCGATCACGCTGGGCTATGCCGGCGTCTATTCGACCTTCCTCTACCAGGCGAAGGAAGCACACAGGAAATACGGGATTTCCGCACGCGATCTGCTGCTCGAGCTTGCCCGCAAGAAAATGATCGGGGGACAGGAAGACATGATCGAGGACACAGCGCTCACCATGGCCAAGGAGCAGGGCCTCATCCCCGCATAATCAAAGCGGAAAGCCGGCCTGCCGACCCGTCCGCCGCCCTCTCTCCCGGCGGCGGGCGGGTTTTGTCACGAGCTTGCCGCACGGGCCATGCAAATCGACCAAGGAGTGCCGCATGGATTTCTTCCCTCCTGTAGCCGAACAGATCTTCGCGCTCGAGCATGCCGCCGGCCTTGCGCAGATTGCAGGGCAGGAACGTTTCGCAGAGGCGTCGCCGGAGATCATCGAAGCCATCCTGCGCGGCATCGGCGAGCTGGCGGCTAGGGAATATGCTCCGACCAATCGCGTGGGCGATACGGCCAGACCGCGCTGGATCGATGGGCGCGTGGAGATGCCGGCAGTCTTTCATACGGCCTATCGTTCGTTCGTCGAAGGCGGCTGGGGCGGCATTGCCGCTTCGCCGGAGCATGGTGGGATGGGGTTGCCCTTTTCGTTGGCCGTTGCGGCCTTAGAGTCGCTCGGCACGGCCAATATGGGTTTCGGCCTGATCCATCTTCTTTCGTTCGGTGCGATCCACGCCATCGAAGCCTATGCGTCTGACAATCAGAAGAAAGTCTGGCTTCCCAATCTCGTAAGCGGTCGTTGGAACGGTACTATGAATCTCACGGAGTCCTTGGCTGGCAGTGATATCGGAGCTCTGAAGACTCGTGCTGAACCAGCTGGATACGAAGGGCAGTGGCGCATTCGCGGCCAGAAGATCTTTATCACATTCGGCGAATGCGACCTCGTTGAAAATGTCGTCCATCTCGTGCTGGCGCGCACGAGCGATGCCCCTTCGGGCACGCGGGGGATTTCACTGTTCATCGTCCCGAAGCTGCGGCTCGACGGTCAGGGGCGGCCGACCATTCCCAACGGCGTTCGTTGCGTTTCCATCGAGCACAAGCTCGGCATTCACAGTTCCCCGACCTGTGTGATGGCTTACGGCGAGGACGAAGAGGAATGCCTTGGCGAACTCGTCGGCGAACTCGGTGGAGGTATGCGGGCGATGTTCGTGATGATGAACAACGCGCGTTTGCTGGTCGGCAATCAGGGTGTGCAGATCGCCGATCGAGCAACGCAGCAAGCACTCACCTATGCCCAGCAGCGTATCCAGTCAGTGCGCGCGAGCGATCCGGCATCGGGCCCGGTAGCGATCATCGAGCACCCAGATGTCCGGCGCATGCTGCTCCGGATGAAATCGCTGACGCAAGCGGCGCGCGCGTTAACCTATGCATGTGCCGGCGCGATCGATATGGCTTCGATGGGCGACCGCAAGGCGGCGCAACGCGCCGAGGTCCTGACGCCTCTGGCGAAATCCTGGGCTAGCGATGTTGGCTGCGAGGTCGCCAGCCTCGGCATCCAGGTGCATGGCGGCATGGGGTTTATCGAGGAAACGGGCGCCGCCCAGCATTTTCGCGATGCGCGCATTGCTCCGATCTATGAGGGCACCAACGGCATTCAGGCTGCAGATCTCGTTGGACGCAAGCTCGCGATGGCCGATGGCGCGGCGATCCGCGATCTGATTGACGATATCCTTGCCGAATGCGGTGATGAGCCTGCGCTCGATGCTCTGGCGCAGGCATGTGGCGAAGTCTTCGCCTGGCTCAACGAGCGGCCGGTGGACGATCGATTGGCTGGAAGCCATGATTTCCTGACGATGCTGGCCGTAGCTGCCGCGGGTTGGCTCATGCGACGGCAGGCGAAGGCTGTAGAAGCCAATCTTGGCGGACCGACGAGCCAAGAATGGCTCAGCGCAAAAGCGGCCACAACACGTTTCTTTCTCGATCGGATCGTTCCGGAGGCGCTCGGGCGTAGATCAGCTGCGATGGCCGGGGCCGTCGGTCTTTATACCCTCACAACACGTGCGCTCGCGAGCGCATAGCGATACGGATGGAGCATCACGGCGCCGCCAAAATGGTATTGGATAGTATCTCCTGCGCTGACTAACGACCTTTCCAAGGATTGGAGTGTCACCGCCTTGGGAGAGGCAAACCTAACCCGTTCGGCTCTTGTCCGAGACCTCTCCCAAAGCGTGCCCATACAGGGAGGGGATTATGACGAATTATCTGCACCTCGGAATTTCTGCAATCGCAATCGTCACGGCAAGCGCCTCGCCGGTGTTTGCGCAGGAGGCGACCGCTCCGCAACCCGAGGAAGCGCAAACCGAAGGCGGGTTGCAGGAGATCGTGGTCACCGCACAGAAGCGCGCCGAGAACGTACAAAACGTTCCGGTCGCCATTACCGCGGTCTCGGGCGACATGTTGACGGCGAAGGGCATTACCGATGTCGCCAGTCTCGCCGGACAGGCGCCGAACGTGACGCTGCGCAGCACGGCCCAGTTCGGAGGTTCGAGCTCTGTCCTCATTTCCTACATTCGCGGTATCGGCCAGAACGACTTCGCATTCAACCTCGAGCCGGGCGTGGGCGTGTACATCGACGGCGTCTATCTTGCTCGCAATATCGGTGCGAACGCCGATCTGCTCGACCTGCAGCGCATCGAGGTTCTCAAAGGCCCGCAGGGCACGCTGTTCGGACGCAATACGATGGGCGGCGCTCTCAGCATTGTCACCCGCGACCCGGGGAACGAGCTGAAGTATAAGGCGGAAGTCACCACCGGCCGCTTCAGCCGCATCGATTTCCGGGGCTCGATCGACATTCCGCTCGTTGAAGACCGCCTGGTTGCGAGCATAGCCCTCTCGACCAAGCATCGCGATGGCTACCAAAGGCGCATTCCTTACACCGGCTATACCGACCAGAACCCTATCTATCTGCTTGCCACCGGCGGGGCCTTTGGGGGGCCGACCAACACGAATTCGTTCGAGGGCGATCTCTACCCGATCACGAGCCAGAAGAGGCCCAACCGCTCGGGCAATCAGAACCAGACGGCCGTGCGCGGTAAGCTGGTCTGGACGCCAACGGACAACCTCAAGGTTCGGCTTATCGGCGATTATTTGAAGGTCGACGAGCAGGCGGCACCGTTCTCGCTGCTGCGCGTCGAGCAAAACGCCTACGTCGCCGTCTATAATACCTGCATCACCGGGAATCAGGCGGTGATCGACGGCGTTTCGGCGTTGGCCGGATTGCCGGGCCTTTCCAACATCTGCAATGGTGTTCGCGGGAACGCGGGCTCGCCGACCGGCACGCAGCCGTCTCTGGCAAGCCAGGCTGGGCAGCACCTTCCCTACGATAACCGTTATGTCGTTCGCAAGGCCGATGGGAGCATCGATCCGGATCGATCCTATGCCGCCGGCGCCAACTTCAACATCGTGGAAAATTGGGGTTTCAACGGCCAGATCGAATACGATGTCGCAGACAACATTCAGTTGAAGTCGATCACGGCCTATCGCAAGCTGGACTCGCGCTTTGGCGCCGATGTCGGCGGCGACCCGTCGGGCAGCTTCCAGCCTACCTTCGGCGATAGCGAGCAGCAGTTCACCCAGGAGCTCCAGCTTATCGGTAACGGCTTCGGCGGCCGGTGGAAATATGTGTTCGGCGGCTATTTCTTCCACGAGAGCGGCAAGCATGTCGAAGGCGTGACATTTCCCGGCGGCCTGTTGCAGATCAGCTCGCCGAACGACCGCTACGACACCAAGTCCTATGCGATCTATACCCACAACAACATCGAGCTGATCCCTGATCGCCTGGGGATCACGATCGGGGCGCGCTACACGCACGAAGACAAGTGGTTCGAGGGCACGCAGCAGGACGAGAACAGCTTTGTCTACCGGTTGATGGCGCTGCCACCGTCGGTTCTTGCCGATCCGACTGATCCCACGTGGCTCTATCCGCTGGGGCGGAACAAGCAGAAGTTCGACAACTTCTCCTATCGCGTCGGCGCAGAATACCACTTCGACAGGGACATCATGGCCTATGTGTCTTACGCGACCGCATTCAAGGCGGGAGGCTGGACGACGCGCCTGACCGGGCCTTTGTTCGACACGACGACCCTTCAGCCGCTTGCTGCCCCCACGTTTGGACCTGAAAAGGCCAAGACCGCGGAGATCGGCCTGAAGGCTACCATGCTCGATCGCAGGGTGCGCCTCAACATTGCGGCGTTCCACACCGACTATCGGAACATCCAGCTGACCTTTGTCAACGGATCCTCGCCGGTGACCGCCAACGGCGGCAACGGCAAGATCGATGGTGTTGAGGTCGAACTGAATGCCGCTCTTCTGCCGCATTGGTCGCTTGACGCCAGTGCCGGCTATCTCGATGCACGCTACACGAAAATTCTGCCAGGCATTCCGCTCACAGGCGACGAGGATTTTGTAAACACGCCAAAATGGACCGCCCAGGTCGGGACCTCTTACGAATTCGAAACAGGCATTGGCTCGTTCACTCCTCGTATCGACTGGACCTACGCGACCAGGAGCTACAATGACGAAACCAATACGCTCGACCTTGTCACGCCGGCGCACAGCTTCTTCAATGCGTCGCTGACCTATAAGATGGCGAACAGCGGGCTCGAACTGCAGGCTGGCGTCACAAACCTGACCGACAAGCGCATCGTCGTCTCGGGCTTCTCGAATGCGGAAGCGGTCTACAGCGGCGTGTTCAGCCGTCCGCGAGAATGGTTCCTGACCTTGCGTTACTCCAACTAATCCATCCTGCCTCGGAAGGCCGCATAAGCGGCCTTCCTTTTTTTGCAGAAATGTTTGCGGGGCAGCGCGTCTCTTCATTCTCAGTGTGATTGCTGGCATGAATCCGGAAACAATGCCCACGGAGAGGGTGCCAGCGTGATCTCATGGATGAAAATCGCCTGATCGAGCAATATGGGCTTCACGAAAGCCTGAAGTTCCAGACGGCTGACGGACATATCTGGTTCGATCAGGCGCGTATGGTGCTGATGCATGCGGCGACGCTCGGTGAGCTGCGCAAGGAACTTATCGACCAGCTAGGCTGCTCGAGTGCCAAGGGAATTTTGTGGCGTCTCGGATTTCGAGGTGGGCAAATGGATGCCCGTGTAGCGGCAAAGCGGGCGACCAAGGCTGATGACTATGATTCGTTCCGGCTGGGTCCGGCGATTCATGCACTGGAGGGCATGGTCAAATCGGACATCGTCGACCTTACGATCGATTGGATGGCGGCCAGTCTCGAAGGCGAAGTCCAATGGACGTCGAGTTGGGAGGCGGAAGCTCATAACGAACTCGGCCTACCGCTCGATGAGGCAGACCCTACGGCATGTTGGAGCCTTACCGGATATGCATCGGGCTATGTGAGCGAATATTTCAAGCGGCTGATAGTATTCCGCGAGGTGGAGTGCGCATGCGCAGGGCACGCCAAATGCACCGTGATCGGAAAGACCGCGGAAGGGTGGGGCGAGGAAACCCCAATCGAGCAGCTATGGCTCGAGCATGGTGATATCCGGCGATTGGAGGCCGAGGAGGAACTGCGCGTGCTCCGCCGACAGGCGCGCCAGGGTGAAAGCCCGCCGCTGACGCCAGCAAAGGGATCGATCGTTGGGTCTTCACCCGCCTTCATCCGGGCATTCTCGCTGTTGGGCAAGGCCGCTCAGAGTTCGATCAACGTGCTTCTCCTGGGAGAAACCGGCGTCGGCAAGGAAGTCTTTGCCAGATGGCTTCACGAAAACGGCCCGCGGGCGGCCGGGCCGTTCGTCGCAATCAATTGCGCGGCAATCCCGCTCGATCTGGTGGAAGCCGAGCTTTTCGGCGTCCGGCGCGGAGCCTATACGGGGGCCGATGAAACCCGTGCGGGTCGATTTGAGCGAGCCGATGGCGGAACATTGTTCCTGGACGAAGTGGGGGATTTACCGCTCGCGGCTCAGGTGAAATTGTTGCGCGTGCTGCAAACCGGAGAGCTCGAGCGGTTGGGAGATACGCGACCGATCAAAGTGGACGTTCGTATCGTATCGGCAACCAACGCGCATCTGGAGGAAGCAATTCGGGAAGGGCGGTTCCGCTCGGATCTTTACTACCGGCTGGCAACATATCCGGTCTCCATTCCTCCGCTCAGGGAAAGGGGCGCTGATATGGGGCTTATCGCCCGCATGCTGGTCGATCGCTTTTCGCCTAGCTATGGTAAGCATGTTCCCGGGTTTACCGACCGCGCGCTCTGGACGCTTGAGGGATATGATTGGCCAGGTAACGTGCGCGAGCTCGAAAACGTCATCGAGCGCGCGGTGCTGCTGTTGGACGACGGGCAGAAGATCGCAACAGAGCATCTGCCGCCCGAATTGCTCCGCGAGGAGGAACCGGCGATCGGTGTGAATCGGGGCGGAGCACTCGTCCCCAAACTGGCGGCATCGTGCGAAAAGATGCTCGAGGACATGCTGGTCGAAGGGTTCGATCTGGCAACGCACGAACGGATGATGGTCGAACTGGCGCTTCGTAAAACAGGCGGGAACCTGGCAGAAGCGGCAAAGATGCTCAATCTGTCCAAGCGCCAGCTAACCTATCGTCTTAACAAGCAAGGCATTGAATAGGCCGTGCCGTGACAATTTTGTGCCGCTAGCGGGTTTGCGCAACAAAATTGGTTTGAGAAGCGCTTCCCCATTTCGCTCCGGTCTCATCACCCCTCGAAAATCCGCGCATTTCGCAAACTGGCACGCGCCTTGCTCCATAGGTTTCGCGCACGGTCGGACGTGCGTGACAGAACGATATGGGAAGGGTGCTCTGGATCATGGAAGGCGAACGCCCGGCACAGTTGGCGAATAGCGAGAATGGCGCAGCTGTGTCGCGCAACGAGACGGAATTCGATCCGTCGCGCAAGCTCGTGCGCGTGAATGGCAGCCGCCGTGGTCTCATCGAGTTCGACTTCGGAGTAGGCGACCTGGCGCTCAGCGTCGAGATGATGCTTTCACCCGAAGATTTTCGGCAGTTTTGCACCGATCAGAGAGCCGTTCTCGTCACTGCGAAGCGCGAGGCCGCCCAAGGAGACGAGGCGGTCGCGATGTCGTGGCGTCCATCAGACGTCCAGCACCTGATTGATCAGCACGCCAGCCTGCACGGAGAGAAATGATGCAGATAGACCTCAAGACCATCCAGATCGAACCGAAGCGCAAGACGTTCGATAATATCGTCCGCCGCTTTGGAGACAAGCCAGCCTCTCGCTATCAGGAAGGCTCCTATGACATTCAGGCCAAGGAGAACCTGCATTACCGCCCAACCTGGGCGCCCGAACAGCAACTCTATGATCCTGGCCTGTCGCTGGTGAAAATGGCCGATTGGGACGCATTCAAGGACCCGCGACAATATTTTTACAGCACCTATACGCTGGCTCGGGCGCGTCAGCAGGAAGCGGTCGAAGGAGCTTTCACCTTTGTCGAAAGCCGCAAGCTGCATCTCTCCGTGCCGGCAGACGTCCTTGAACAGGCGCTCGCCATCCTGATCCCATTGCGCCACGCGGCATGGGCGTCGAACCAGAACAACGTGCTGATCGCAGGCTATGGCTACGGCACCACCTTCACCCAACCATGTCTCTATCAGGGCATGGATGCGCTGGCGATCGCGCAATATCTCTCGCGCGCCGGCCTTCTGTTCGGAGGCGCGGACGCGCTGACCGTTGGCCGTACCGCGTGGCTCGAGGCGGACGTTTGGCAGCCGCTGCGGCGGCTGGCAGAGGACACCATGATTATCCGCGATCCTGTCGAATTGTTCGTCGCGCAGAATTTCGCGATCGACGGCTTGCTCTACCCGGTGATCTACGACGCGGCGATCGATGGTGTTCTATCCGCACGCGGCGGCTCCGCGATCAGTATGGTCACCCAGTTTCAGGTGGAGTGGTATGACGAAGCCGCCAAGTGGGTCGACAGCGTTCTCAAGATCGCGGCCGGCGAAAGCGCGGAGAACACGGCGGTTCTGGCTGCCTGGTTCGATAGCTGGAGTGCGCGCGCTGCCTCGGCCCTCTTGCCGGTAGCTGAACTGGTGTTGGGTGACAGCGCGGACGAGACGATTGCCCAGGCCCAGGACGCGCTTCGCAAGCGCGCCGTCAAGGCCGGCCTTTCCCTCTGAGGAGATATTCGATGTCGACCGTATTCATCGCCTTCCAGGCCAATGAGGAAACCCGCCCGATCGTCGAGGCGATCCTGCAGGACAATGCCGCGGCGGAAGCCGAGTATCAGCCCGCCATGGTGCGCATCACCGCGCCTGATGAGCTGACGATCAAGCGGGAAACGATCGAGGAAATGCTCGGCCGTCGCTTCGACCTTCAGGAACTGCACATCAACCTCGTCACCCTGTCCGGCCATGTGGACGAGGATGACGACCGGCTCGTTCTGAGCTGGGCGAATTGAGAGGATATCGATCATGGACATGCAGACCCTCGCGCCAAAGCTCGGCATCAAGGAACGTTACCGGCTGCTCACCCGCGATCTCGGATGGGCCCCCTCCTACCAGCCGAAGGAAGCGCTTTTTCCCTATACCCGGTACGAAGGCATCAAGATCCACGACTGGGACAAGTGGGAAGATCCATTCCGCCTGACGATGGACGCCTACTGGAAATATCAGGCCGAGAAGGAGCGCAAATACTATGCGATCCTCGACGCGCACGCACAGAATAATGGCCACCTCAACATCACCGACGGGAGGTATCTCACTGCGCTCAAGCTCTTCATCCAGGCGATCAGTCCGGGCGAATATGCCGCGCACAAGGGTTTTGCACGTATCGGCCGCGAGTTCGAAGGCGTCGGCACACAAATCGCATGTCAGATGCAGTCGCTGGACGAAATCCGTCACGCCCAGACCCAGATCCACGCCGCGTCGAACTACAACAAGTTCTACAACGGGTTCCACGCTTTCGCGGACGGTCGTGACCGTATCTGGTACACGTCGGTGCCACGCTCGTTCTTCGACGATGCGATGTCGGGCGGCCCGTTCGAGTTTATCACTGCGATCGGCTTCGCCTTCGAATATGTGCTGACGAACCTGTTGTTCGTCCCGTTCATGTCCGGCGCTGCATATAATGGCGATATGGCCACGGTGACGTTCGGCTTTTCAGCGCAGTCGGACGAAGCTCGCCACATGACGCTTGGTCTCGAGTGCATCAAGTTCATGCTCGAGCAGGATCCGGACAATCTGCCCATCGTCCAGGGCTGGCTGGATAAATGGTTCTGGCGCGGAATGCGGATGCTGACGCTGGTCGGCGCCATGATGGACTATATGCTGCCCAAACGGGTGATGAGCTGGAAAGAAGCCTGGGAAATCTACGGCGTGGAAAATGGCGGCGCGCTGTTCCGCGACCTCGCCCGCTACGGCATTCGCGTTCCGAAGGGCTGGGAGGTCGCGACTGAGGCGGCCGATCATGTATCGCACCAGCTCATGCTCGGGCTTTATCAGTGGAGCTACGGAACGGCCTTCCATGCCTGGATCCCATCGGATGAGGACATGGCCTGGCTGTCGAAGAAATACCCCGACACCTTCGATCGCTATTACCGGCCGCGCTGGGAACACATTAAGGCGATGGAGCAGGCCGGAACGCCTTACGCGAATTTCGGACTCGCGAAACTCTGTCAGACCTGCCAGCTGCCCGAGGTATTCACCGAGCCCGGCGATCCCACCCGGCATTGCTACCGCGATACGCTGTACCGGGGGGAGAAATTCCACTTCTGCTCGGATGGCTGCAAGGACATCTTTCTCGCTGAGCCGGAAAAATTTGCGCAGGCTTGGCTGCCCATGAATCAGCTCTTCGCTGCGCCCAACTTCGGCGATCTTGCCAAGTGGATGGAATGGGTCGGCCTGCAGCCCGGCGTCGACAATGGCGATTACTCCGTCTCCGAGGATCGCGCCAACTTCGAGGCTTGGCGGCACAAGGCTTCCGCCTGACCGCGCGAGGCGGCGCTTGCGGCGTCGCCCGCCCCACCAACCCCTGTTTGGGAAAGGACCAGCCATGTCAGTCAAGGCTATCGGCAGCTACGAATTCCCCTCCCGCGATCGTGCGGAAGTCTTCGGCGACAATCTCATCGTGTATTTCGGGTGGGAACAGCATTTGCTGTTCGCGGCGCCCTTCCTCCTCTTTACGCCGAGGAACACCACCTTCGGCGAAATGATAGAAGAGCGGGTCAAGCCGCTGCTCGCGCCTGATCCTCAGGCCAGCGCAATCGATTGGCAAGCCGTTGAGTGGCTGAATGGCGACACGCCGTTCGAGCCCGACTTCGCGGCAACGCTGGAAGTCAATGGCATCGGGCACAAGGATCATATTCGCATGATCACGCCGTTTCCCAGCGCCTTGTTCCCGAATCCCTGAATGCCATGGCCCACGAACTGACGATAGAGCCGCTCGGCGCGAGCGTACCGATCGAGGAGGGGCAGACCATTCTCGATGCGGCCCTCCGCGCCGGCATTTACCTTCCCCATGCCTGCGGTCATGGCCTGTGCGCCACCTGCAAGGTGCGCGTGCTCGACGGGGAAGTGGATCATGGCGGCGCCTCCAGCTTCGCGCTCATGGATTTCGAGCGCGAAGAGGGGAATACGCTGGCATGTTGCGCCACAGTCGAGGACGATATCACGATCGAAGCTGACATCGACGAGGATCCCGACGCCGAGGTCATTCCGATCCGCGACTTCGCTGGCAGCGTCACACGGATCGAAAGTCTGACGCCTACCATCAAGGGTCTTTGGATCGATCTTGGACAACCGATCCACTTCCAGGCAGGCCAATATATCAACCTCGCACTGCCGAACGGAATCGGGACGCGCGCTTTCTCGATCGCCAGTCCACCGGGAAATGGGCAGGTAATCGAGCTCAACATCAAACTGGTACCCGGTGGCGCCGGGACCGCCTACGTACATGAGAACCTGCGCGAAGGCGATCCAATCAAGATCACGGGACCCTATGGCCGCTTCTTCGTGCGCAAATCCGCACGAACGCCGATGCTGTTCTTGGCTGGCGGCTCGGGCCTGTCGAGCCCGCGATCGATGATCCTGGATTTGCTGGGGCATGGCTGCGATCTCCCCATGACATTGATCTGCGGGCAGCGCAGCCGCGAGGAGCTCTATTATCACGACGAGTTTCTCGCGCTCGCCGCCAGCCACACCAATTTCTCCTATCTTCCGATATTGTCGCACGAGCCGGAAAACAGTGCCTGGTCGGGCGAACGCGGCTTCGTGCACGAACTGGCGCAAAGGTGCTTCGAAGGCGACTTCAGGGGATACAAAGCCTATCTATGCGGCCCGCCGCTGATGATCGAGGCCTGCCTCTCGACATTAATGCAGGGCCGTCTGTTCGAACGGGACATCTATACCGAAAAGTTCATTTCGGCCGCTGACGCGCAGCAGGTCCGTTCGCCTTTGTTCAAGTCGATTTGATCATGGCGGAGGGACAAAGGAATGAGGGCGGAAGCGGCAATGGCTTCGCCGCACTCCCTGCGGTGTCCGCAAACGCGCTGGAACATGCGCTTGCAGCAGCTCGCGCGGAGGCAAATCGTCTCGGGGTTCGGGCCTGCATAGCGCTGGTCGATTCCGCCGGGGCACTGATAGCCTTCCTCAGGCTGCCCGGCGCGTTTCTCATCTCGACTGATCTCGCGATCGACAAGGCCTGGACAGCGGCCGGGTTTTCCCTGTCAACGCGTGGTCTTGGCGAGATGTTGGCGCAAACAGAGGAAAATGTTCGCAACGGCCTCCTGCGTCGCCCCCGCCTTACCGTGGTTCCGGGCGGTATCCCTATTTTCCACGAAGCGCACTGTCTGGGAGCGATCGGGGTTTCCGGCGGAACGGCGGAAGAGGACGAGCAGATTGCTGCTGCGGGCTTGCAGTGCGCAAGCGGGTCTATGGATACGCAGGCCGTATCACCGATCACACGCTAAGGTATTGGAAGGTATCGTCAAGGGGCAGTAACCCAAGAGTCGGGAGAAGGAATAATTCGATGGCATCGGGATTCGCCAGCGTGGCGGCAGCGCAAGAGATGATCGATCATCCGGCCGAAGAGGCCGGGCAAGCCCATCTTGTGCGCGTAACCGGGACATCGCTTCAATTCCCGTCGGCGACCGGAATTCCTTTGCTTCATGGTATGATCGCCGCAAGGGCGGCCGCTGTAACCGTCGGATGCCGGGGCGGGGGATGCGGGATTTGCCGAATCCGCGTGATCAAAGGCTCTTACCAAGTGCTGCCCATGAGTCGCAGCCGCATCTCTGAGGCCGACGAGGCGGCGGGTATCGTGCTTGCCTGCCGGATCATTCCCCGAGGCAATCTCGAGATCGAACCGCTTCCGCTGAACGTCTTGCGGAAGACAGAAACCAAGGGTGTCGACAAGACACCCGAATATCCTGGAGAAAATTGATGGCGATCCACGGTGTCCTGAGGCTGGGCGAAATCTGCGTACGGGTTCTCGATATCGAGGCCGCGCGGCGCCATTACGGCGAATATCTGGGCCTGATCGAGACGGGCCGGGATGACGATGGCAAGACCTACTACAAGGCGTGGGACGAGCATGATTGCCACTCGGTTGTCATCCGTCAGGCTGACCAGTGCGGCGTCGACTATGTCGCCTTCAAGGTTCTGGATGACGATACGCTGTCCGCGCTGGATCAACGGTTGCAGGACTATGGCGTCGAAACCCGTCAGATACCGTCTGGAACCTACGCCCGCAGCGGACGGCGCGTCGAGTTCACGCTTCCCACCGGCCATGTCTGCCAGCTCTATGCCTTCAAGGAGCAGGTCGGGAACGGTATGGATGCGGCCAATCCGGGAACGATCCCAGATGACGGTTACATCAAGGGCATGCGCATCATCCGCCTGGACCATTGCCTGCTCGGCGGGCGGGACATCGCCGCATCGCGCGATCTGTTCATCAAGGTATTCGGGTTCAACCTCACCGAGGAATTGCAGGATCACGAGTCCCGCGCACCGCTGGCGACCTTCGTGTCATGTTCGAACAAGCCGCATGATATCGCTTTCGTTGCCCAACCGGAGGACGGCAAGCTGCACCATATGTCGTTCCTCCTGGAATCGGTAAACGATCTCTATCACGCCGCCGATCGCATGGGGAAATATGACATACCCATCGATTTCGGACCGAACCGGCACGGCGTGACCCGCGGCGCCACGGTCTATTTCTTCGATCCCTCGGGCAACCGCAACGAGGTCTTCACCGGCGGCTACGTCTACTATCCAGACAATCCGGCGCTGATCTGGGACACCTCGAAATTCGGGAACGCGCTGTTCAGCCAGGGTAATGTGGTCGTTCCCAGCTTCCTCAATGTGTTGACCTGAGCGATGCGCGATCAAGCCATCGTCGTCGGTGCCGGCGGCGCGCTCGGACAGGCCATTGTGACGGACCTTGTCGCGGCAGGCATCGATGTTCTGGGCGTCGCCCGAAACCCGGCCTCGCTCGCCGCGCTTGGCGAAAGGCATGGAGACAGGTTTCGGGCCGTGATCGCCGATATGGCCGATGACACGGCGATCAAGGCGATCGGCGCGGCGATCACGGCGCCGGTGTCCATCGTGGTCCATGCCCCAGGGGTGCCGGTGGCCGGCGGAGTGCGCGCGGCGCCAATTTCTGCGCTGGTCGAAGCCTGCAATATCAAGGTCGGAGGCTTCGTTCGCCTGGTGCGGGCCGCCGAGCCGCACCTGCGGCGCGGATCGCGTCTCGTCGCGATTGGCGGGCATTATGGCTTCGAGCCGACAGCCTATGCCGCGACCGCGGGTGTCGCCAATGCGGCGCTCGCCAACCTCGTGCGGCAGATGAGCTGGGCCTATGGCGAACTCGGCGTAACGGCGCATCTCGTCGCCCCGGGGCCAGCGGACACCGAACGATTGCACGGCATCGCCCGGGCACGCGCCGAGAAGGAGGGCGTGAGCTTCGACACCATGCTCGATCGCATGCGCGCGGACTCGGCGATCGGGGCGTTCACTTCGGTCGAGTCCGTGGCCTGGGCGATCGCTTTGCTTCTCGACCCCCGTGCCGATGCATTCGCCGGCTCGACTCTGATGCTGGATGCGGGGCGTCGCCACGCCATTCCCTGAGGAGACGAAATGCCCATTGTCGAGTTCCATCTGACCGAAGGACGGCAATCCGACGACGAAATCGGCGCGCTGCTCGAGCAGGCGACCGATTTCTATGTCCGGACGCTTTATCCTGCCGTCGATCCGCTGCCTCTGGACCGTGTCAGGGCTTTCGTTTCTCTGCATCGGCCGCAGCATTGGGCGACCGCAGGCGTGCTGGCGTCGGACGGGGGAGCGGATGCGCCCTATTTTACATGCCTCGCGCTGGCGGGAAGGCCGCAGGAGCAGCTTCATGCCTTGTTGCGCGGATTTACCGATCTCATCGTCGCGCATTGCCGCTGCGAACGCCGCAATGTGCGTGGGCAGGTGATCTCGATTGCGCCGGAGAACTGGTGCATCGCCGGGGAGCCCGCCAGCATGGTGCGCGCCAGCGAAGCAGAGCGGCGCATTCGGGGAACATGAGCGGTCCGCGCGATCTCCCGGAATCCACCAAGGGCGGCAGTCGCGGGAGGGATAGGGAGTGATGAGCTGGCAAGGCGTGGTGCGCTTGGGCGCAGGGTGGTTGGCGCGGGGGCTTGAAGCCTATGGCTGCATCCATCTTCGGGCTTTTGGCGATGGCGGGGAGGCGTCGCACTTTTGGAATGCCGGCGCCAAGCGTGGGACGATCGTCAACCGGGAAAATCCCGGTTCAAGCCATCCGGCTGAGAGCCTTTCTCGCTGACATGCAGGCATCGCGACGAAGCGGAGGATCGGAAATCAGGATATGTCCGGAACAGCACTCATCGTTCATGCGCATTCGGAAGCGGATTCGTTCGTTACGGCGATGCGCGACACAATTGCCGCGCGCCTGGCCGCCGACGGGTGGGAGGTCACGCAGTCCGACCTCTATGCGATGGGCTTCAATCCCGTCCTGTCGCCGGCGGATTTTTCTGCCCGTAAGGATCCCGAGCATCTGGTTTACGCCCTGGAGCAGCGCCATGCCTATGAAACCGGAACCATCGCTCACGACATCAGCCTCGAAATATCCAAGATTCTGGCTGCCGACCTCGTTGTCTTCACCTTCCCGCTGTTCTGGTTCGGTGTTCCGGCGATTTTGAAGGGGTGGATCGACCGGGTCTTCGTATCGGGGACGTTCTACCGGGGAAGACACATTTATGGCTCGGGCGGAATGGCCGGCAAGAGGGCTTTCGCGGCTTTCAGCCTTGGCGGCCGCGAGCATATGTTCGGACCTGGAGCGATCCACGGTGAGCTCGTGACCGGGATGCTGCGCCCTTTCTTCCAAGGGGCGCTGGGCTATGTCGGCTTCGACGTGATCGAGCCGTTTGTCGCTTATCACGTCCCCTATCTGAGCCTCGAGGGTCGCCAGGCGATTCTGGCGTCCCTCGAATCCGTCGTCGCTCATCTGGGCGAGCGCAAGCTGTTGGAGAAGCCCGATCTGGCTGCCTTCGATGCGCAATTCTCGCCTTTGCCTCTCGCTTGAGGAAAAGCAAAGGGCGCAAGAGCAAGGGCTTGCATCGGCCGAGCGATACGGAAAAGGTAACCAATTGGTTGGAAAATGGTATTTGCTCGCAACGCGGGCGACGCTTAATTGCGCGGGAGCAAAACAGTTGACGCCCGGGGACTTGATCTGTATCCGTCATCCCAGACCCACGTGGCGGAAACGTGCCGGTCAAGCGTCTTAAGAGGGGGCGTTGCGCCCGGCGATCTTGGGGAAGTGCCAGGGCATGAGGGAATCGAGGTCCTTGTTGCTATGACCGTTGGCAAGCTTGGTGGTAAGCGGTAAAAATCCCCCACGGGGCGGCTGAGCAACCACGGCGAGATCGGCGGTGTAATTTCAGCGATCAGGCGGCGCTGGCGAGATTGCTGATCTCGAACGCGGTTTGTGCGGCGTTGGTATCGACCCAGTTGTATGGTATCCGTCATCCCAGGCCCACGTGGCGGAAACGTGCCGGTCAAGCGTCTTAAGAGGGGGCGTTGCGCCCGGCGATCTTGGGGGAGTGCCAGGGCATGAGGGAATCGAGGTCCTTGTTGCTATGACCGTTGGCAAGCTTGGTGAGGGTGGCGGTGAGCCAGGCGAGCGGATCGACGTCCGAGAGTTTGCACGTTTCGAGAAGGCTGGCGAGCACCGCCCAATTGTCTGCCCCGGCATCGCTGCCGGCGAACAACGAGTTGCGGCGCGACAGGGCAATCGGGCGGATGCTTCTTTCGACCGTGTTGGTATCGAGCTCGACGCGGCCGTCGAGCAGGCAATAGGTGAGCTGCTGCCAGTGGTTGAGCATATAGTTGATCGCTTCGGCCATCTTGCCCTTGGCGCTGAACCGGCCGAGGTTCTTCGAGAGATAGTCGCGCAGGTTATCGAACAGCGGCTTCAGCATCAGCTGCCGCCCTTCGAACCGCGCCTCGGGCGAGGTGTCCCTGAGCGTCGCCTCGATCTTGTAGATCGCCGAGAAGCGACGGAGCACCTCGTCGGCAACGGGCTCCTTTTCGCGGAAATCGTAGAACTTGCGCCGCGCGTGAAGCAGGCAGAATGCGAGGGTGACGCCATTGCGGCGCTTGATCTCATTGTAGCCGGCATAGCCGTCCACCTGGAGCACCCCGGCGAAGTCGCCGAGATGGTCGATCGGATGCATGCCGCCGCGGCCGGTGGCGTACATGTAGACGACGGCGGGCGGCGCGAGTCCGCCCCATGGCCGATCGTCGCGGGCATAGGCCCACAGCTGGCCGCTCTTGGTCTTGCCGGTCCCGGGCGCCAGCACGGGCATGCGCGTCTCGTCGGCGAACAGCTTCACCGAACTTCGCAGCTCGGCGAGCAGATGCTGCCTGAGCGGAGTCAGCCACCATCCGACGCGCCCGACCCAGTCGGCGAGCGTTGCCCGGTCGAGATCGATCCCCTGGCGGGCGTAGATCTGGGCTTGCCGGTAAAGCGGAAGGTGATCGGCGTAGCGCGCGACGATGACCTGGGCGACGAGCGCGTCGGTGGGCAGGCCCTGATCGACGATGAAGCTTGGCGCCGGCGCCTGGGTGACGCCGCCCTCGTCGCAGCCGCGGCAGCCATAGCGCGGACGGCGGGTGACCAGCACGCGGAAGATGGTGGGCACGACGTCGAGGCGCTCGGTGACGTCCTCGCCGATGACATGAAGATCGTTGCCGCAGCAGGCACACTGCTTGTCTTCGATGTCGACGACCTGCTCGATACGCTCGAGATGGGCGGGCAGCGCTCCACGGTTGTTGCGGCGGCGGCGCTTTGTCTCGCCGGTCGCGTCAGCCTGGTCGATCAGCGCTTCGAGCCCGGCCTCGGCGCGCGACAAGGCAGCTTCGAGCTCTTCGAGCACGAGCTGGTACTGGTCGGGATCGAGCCGCTCGGCGCTCTGGCCGAAACGGTGGCGCTTGAACTGGTCGAGAATGTCGTTGAGGCGCTTGACCTCATCGCGGGCGGCCGCGAGCGCGTCCTCCATCTCGGCGGCCTTCGCCTCGGCGATGACGGCGGCGTGTTCGGCCGCTTTCGCGGTGGCGAGCGCGATGATCTCGCGCGCCTCAGCTTGGGCCGCAGCGCGGGCGAGCGCCTCGTTCTCGGCGTTGATGCGAACGATCTGCTGGTCGCGTTCGGCCGCCTCGGCGGTCAGCTTCGCGATGGTCGCGAGCAGCGCAACTGGGTCTTTGCAGGAGGCCGTCAGCGGGTCCATGGCAGGCATCGAATCACATGCGTAACGACGCGTCCAGCGCAGTTGACTCGGCCTGTCGCGACTATCTCACGCATCAGCGAAACCCTCGATTTTAGGCGGATTTACGCGCCTTGGCGCGCGGTGCCGACGCCAGTCCATGCCCGAGGTGAGTGCTGCCATCTGCGCCGCCGTGATCGAAAAACTGCCATCGACCGCCGGCGGCCAGGCGAATCCTTCGGCGGCCTCGGCGCGCTTGGTCATCAGCCAGATGCCGGTGCCGTCGAACCACAGAATCTTCAGCCTGTCCTTCCTCTTGGAACGAAAAATATAGGCGACTCCGCGCCACGGATCCTGGCTCAACTCGTGCTGGACCTTGGCCACCAGCGTGTCGATGCCGCAGCGGAAATCGATCGGCTTGGTGTAGATCAGCACCTTGGCGTCGCTGCCCGGCCCGATCATCGCGCCCTCAGCAGCGCTGCGATTACCGAGGCGACCAGCGTCGAACTTGCGCCGTGGGCGACCATCACTGGCACGCCGCGCACTTCCATTGCGACCTGCACCACCGCGTCCGGCAGCAGCCGCGCGTTCGCGGCCTCCGGTTCGAGCAGCACCGCCGGCACCGATGTCGGCTCGATGACCGCCGGCAGGAACATCGCCCTGTCCTCGCGCGCCGCGTCCTCCGCCATCTCGCGCAACTCGCGGCGCCAGGCATATATCTGGGCCGGAAGGACATCGAAACACGCGGCCACCTCCGCCATGCTGCACGCCGGATCGAGCGACAGCTCCACCACCGCGCGCTTCTCTTCCAGCGTCCAGCGCCGTCGGCGCCCGTTCTCCACGCCGCCACTGCCGTCGATCTCTTGCTCCACAGTCACCCCGCCGAATCAAATTACGCGATATGCACGCGGGACACTCAAAGCTCATGGCCATCTACGCCACGTGGGTCTGGGATGACGGATACCTGCCATCGCTGCCGGGGTATGGATTTTCAGGCAAGCCGACGCAGGCAGGCTGGAAGGTGCAGCGCATTGCCCAGGCGTGGTCGATACTGATGCGACGCTTGGGATATACGCGCTATGTCGCGCAAGGCGGCGACTGGGGCGCAGGAATCACAACCGCGCTGGGTGCCCAAAGGCCGGAGGGCTTGGCCGGCGTTCATGTCAATCTACCGATGGTGCTGCCGCGTGACATACCAGCGGAGCTCTCGACCGAAGAGAAGGCCATGTTGGATGCATTAGCTCACTACAATGCATGGGAGTCCGGTTATTCGATCCAGCAGGCAACGCGGCCACAAACGCTTGGTTATGGCCTTGCCGATTCGCCGGTGGCGCAAGCCGCATGGATCATCGAGAAATTCCATGCCTGGACCGATCATGACGGCAATCTGCCTGCCACCCTCACGCGCGATGACATGCTCGACAATGTGATGCTCTATTGGCTGACAAACAGCGGCACATCCTCTGCACGACTCTATTGGGAAAGTTCTGTGGGTGCCTTTTCCGGCGCACGGATCGAACTGCCTGCCGGATGCAGTGTGTTCCCTAATGAGCTTTACCGTGCGCCGCGCAGCTGGTGCGAAAGCCACATGCCCAACCTTATCCACTGGAACGAGTTGGACAGGGGCGGGCATTTCGCCGCGTTCGAAGTGCCTGATCTGTTCATCAGCGAAGTGCGCAGTTGCTTTGGTAAGTTGCGCAGTTCCGGATTCGCCGCATAATGAGACCTGTGCGCGGGTGGGTGTAGACATCGGTATTGATTGTTGATTCTATGGGCTTTCTGAAAAGGAGGGCCGGACGTGGCGCATCGTTCGATTGGTCAGGAGCGGTTCGGTTTTGCT
>NZ_LSIA01000236.1:0-32741 GCF_001556015.1 Novosphingobium sp. CCH12-A3
CGGTCCACATCGTTGTATCCCAGGTAGTTTTTGGCGAAACCCCTGAATCAACGACTGGGCGGGTCGTCAAGCTAACCCACTGATACCACTCAACTTAGTTTCGGATCGGGCTCTCACGGTCTGGCGAACTATCGTCAGCAATGGATTCGAGACAAAGGAGAGCAAATCCCAGCTGGAAGGGACGCCAAGAAAGCTCAGGTGGATCCGGATTTTGTCGCCACGAATATTGCAACGCCATCGCCGCGTTGGCCATTCGAAAGGCATCAAGAACTTCGGCATCATCAAGCAGGAGCGCGATGCCGCGGCGCATCCGCTGCTCGGCCTCGCGGCAGCGCGCTATGTGGGTTTTCCCTTGATCGGCGCTTTCCGCGGGCACGGTGCCAAGGTCCGACTCCATCTTGCTGATCCAATGGGAATAGGCGTCAACGAAAGCATTCAGCCCGGCTGACAGCGCCTCCCTACCTTCGGTTGCCAACCAATCGGCGCCTAGGGGGGCTCGGGCGGCATCGTCCTTGAATTCCACGTCGCCCGCCGCGCTGACGACGTGGACGGTTGTCTCTGGCAACCAGCTCGATGACAATTCCTTGACGGAGTCGTCTTCTAGCTCATCCCACACGGCTGAGCATGTGTGCCCCACAGCCCATTGCCGAACATCACGATAAAGCAGTGCCGAAGTCTTTGCGTCGTCATCGAGCTCGGCATGTCCGGATCGGTCCGGTTTGGGGACGAAATAGCAGTCCAGACAGCTTACGGTTAGCTCGACTTGGAAGAGTGCTGCCTCTTCGTTAGCCTGTCGACTCCGCGACTTGGCTGGTCGGGCATCGTTGGTCAGCGCCACAGTGACCAGTAGAACTCCTGACCAGCGGGCAATTCGAATATGTAAGCTGGCATCCGGTATGCCGCGTTCGGCTAGGCTAACTGGCTTAAGACCAGCTGCCTCGCAATCCGACAAAACCAACTCGACATCGCCGTTCAGCGGAAATCGCTGCCAAAGTTTCGGGCGCTTCTGTGTTGCTCCGTCGCCATCCGGTTCGGTGTCCGCTATCCGATAGCGAGCGGCTCGAACTGAGATTTTCAACGATGCGCGCGAAGATGTCGGCTGAACGGCGAACGAGAGACCGGCAGAGCTCGGTCGGAAACTAGATGCAGTTTTGATGCCGTCCAATGACGTGCCGGTAAACTCAGCGTTATCGGCTTCCGCAGACTCGTCGTCCTCCTCGGGCGAAACTTCAGTCCGGGCCGGGAACAGGATCCCTGTTAAGTAGCGGTCGGAAGGCCTGTCCGAAATGATTTCGTTATCTTCGCCCGGACCGATCAGGTCCGTCTTCATCCGCGCGAGCAGGACGTCGCGTGCGTCCACCATACAATCTCCCAAAAAAATACTGGACTCAGCGATCGACCCTGCAGAATCCGCTCAGCAAGGGCATAAGCCCGATAGGTGGTGAATTCCCGGTTACACTGGCAGAGAATACTGTGGTTGCGCCTGAAACCGTTATCGTATCGACGGTGTCAGGCCCGAGGCTTTCGGGGGCGGTCTGCGTAATGGCACGCAGTGTCTCTAGAAACGCTGCGGACAGGCAGCCCAGCGGTGGGGAGTTCTCATCTTCCAGGGACAGGATGTACTGCCCCGCTTTGTTCCGCATCGCTCTTATCGACGACTGCGTGCCAGCGGCCATCCAAATTGAGGCAACGGTAGCACGTGGTTTTGTGACGAGCCCGTCTTTTACAAGATCGGCCCAGCTCAGCAGGTCGCCGTCCAAGCCGATCTCAAGCATTCGGTAGCCTGCCCGTGGCGCCCAGTATCGTTCAGGCTGGCCGGTGCGAAAGTATTTGGTCGGGGTGATCCATCCCGTACGCAACTCCGCAGACGCACGGGTCGCCCCTACGTAGAGAGTCCTCGCTTCTTCGTCCCAGTCAACGTCATCGCCAGTCGGAGCTTTCGTGAGCAGCAAGAACACGCGGTCGCTCTCTCGCCCCTTGATTGCGTGAATTGTAGACAGCAGGGGGCCTGCATTTCCCTCATGATCGCGGACAATGTCGAGGATTGGATCCTCAAGGGCCTCAGCGATGTTGGAAACGACAACGTGAGTGCCGGTCCCACCTTCAAGTTCGCGCAGTATCTCCCAGCATTCGGCGAGATCCCGGTCACAGGCAGGTGCCAGTTCGTCGAATAGTGCGGCAAAGCCATCCTTGGAGATGCGCTCATTCCCGGGCAAGCCCCCCAGCGTTGCCCCGATCCACGCTTCGATGTGCAAGGGGCGATCTGGAACCCGAATCCGAAATTTGCGGCCTTGGTACCGCAAGGCTTCTGCAGCGGTAACAAGCGCACCGCGCCCTCGCGTCAGGATCAGACCACGCGTCGTAGAAGCGTGACCGGCGAACCCCGACAAGCCGCTTTCTACCGCCGCAGCCTGGATGCGCTCCCGCATATCGAAGTAGCGCGCCCGCTGATCGGAGGCAGGCGACAGCAGCTTCTCACGGCATTGTGCGAACATATCACCTAGTGCCGGAGTTTTAGTCCGGTGATCCTGTTCCAGGCGGATGATCGAAAAACCGGTATGATTGCAGATGGTCTCGACGAACGAGCGCTTGTCAGAGTCTGCCGATTGGTAGCCGTAGATTGCCTGGGCCGGATCACCCAGCACGGTGACCCCGCAATCTTGATTCAGCGTGTCCACCAACGCGTCACAGAAGGCTTTGCGGTCTCCCACAAGGTCTTGAGCCTCGTCGATGACGACATGCTCAAACCCGGAAACAATGTCATGCACAAGCGGGTCTCGGCGCACCAGTAGCCGTGTGGCAGCTCGGATGGTGGCATCGTGCCCTCCCTTGACCGATTGGCCCGCGGCACCAAGCAAGCGCGCGGCAAAGGCGTCGAATGTCCGCGTGTGGATCGCAGCGGTTGCCCTAGAAGAGTTCAATGCAGCGACCCGATCACGAAGTTCAGCTACAGCCACTCGCGTAAAACTCAAAACGAGAACGCGTGACGGGGCGACATCTCCACGTTCGACAAGTGAAGCTAGCCGTGCGCACGCGACGAAAGTCTTTCCTGAGCCGGGCCCTGCCTCAACCACCAATCGCGAATTCGCGGGCGCCTCAATAACGCGTTGCTGCTCCGGATCAGGGCCGGCGGCATCTCCAACGATTTCAGATTCTTGCCGAACTCCGAGCCAGTCGTTGACGAAGCTGGCGTTCACATCGCTGATGGACCACGACTTGGTAGCCGGATCAAAATTGCCACACAGTGCGAGTGCGCGTGACAGCTCTGTTGGGATTTCTGCTGCTTCCGCCCACGTGCCCGAAGGTGCCACAAGCCGCTCTATACGCGGCGGCGGTGCATCATCGAATTCCTGCAAATACTCCAACAAGCTGTGGGTCGAGGGCGAGGCGATGTCAGGAAAGAGATCCGCGCCTTCTTCAGACATGGGCATTCCGTGATCACCCACGCCGATGACCCGACCGTCGGGCAGCTCAACTCGCCGTTCCGGCAGTGCAATCAAAACCTGCTCGTCGCGTACGCTGCCAAATCCAACGTCGCCAACCTCGCAAAGTAGCGAAATCAGCGGCCGGATCCGGCCATCCTCGCCTGCACCAAGCGGATCGAGAAACCGGTTTACCCGCTCACAGACCTCGGCGACACTCACCGCTCTCCGGACATGTACGAAACTCCGGACGAAGTCAGCTATGCGGCGTAGTTCCTGGAACTCCTGCCAAATGTGCTCATCCCTGACACCCGAACGCAACTTCACCAAGATTGCCCGCCACTTCAATAAATCCGTGTTGACCCAAGGAAGGTCTGTGGGCCAGTGTGTTACGCATAGGGCGACGAGGGGCAATCAATTTTTTGAAACCATCCCGATCACGCCTCGTGTGCATGAAAGTGACGATGTCGGCATTAAGTCTCCTGAAAGAAAAGCATCAAGAGATCGGCAGCCGCATCTCAAGGATGTGCGCTGATCGCGGTTCTTTTCCCGTTTTCATGATTGAGCATGGGCTGAGTACTGATGACTTATCGGGAGTAAGGGATTTACTCTGGCGCGCGCTGGAGCGTGACCCCAACCTATCAAGTCCTCAGTGGAACTGGTCTTACCTCCCGCTTCTCGCTGTAACGGCGGAAGTGGGATATCGATATCAGGGTACCGGGACCGATTTCTGGCCCGTAGTCGAACAAGACCTTCACCTGATTGCTGGTGGTGGCTTCCGGTTAGCGCTAGTCCGGCTTTTCGAGCTAGGTCATCGCGAGTTTGGCATCGCCAAACCAAGTAACAGTGCCTGGGAGCGCCACTTCCCCCTGATTGCTTGGCCGATTGCAAACGCTTTGGTTCCGCTTGAGCTACAACCGCAGCTTGCCCGTGCTCTGCGGCAAGCACTCCGAGCTGGTATATCGGGGAATGATCCCGAAGCGCTTTATCAGTACCTCGTTCAAATCGCCGTCGGCCAAACAAGTCGTCGCTTCGAAAACTGGCTTCATCAGACCGATACCGCCTCGGAAGTGATGAGGCGCCTGCTGTACCCCGCATCTGATGGCTGGCTGTCAGGCGATATACTAGAGCGGATCGACGGCGATCTAAGAAAAGACGTGGGCGCATCGCGTGCGATTCACGAAGCAAGACGCATAACCGAACGGAAGTCGAAGAACGTCGCCAGCGTTCCACCGGCTCGCTACGTGTTAGCGTTAAAGGAGCGTTCGCCGACCCATCTGCTGGTCCGAGGACCCGTTCTTCCGGCTGAAGTGCGGCAGGAGGTGGTTGGATTGTTGCGCTCTCCAGGCGACCGGATCAGGGCTATTGGCACAGATAGGGCAGTTCCCCTCCGGACATTTCTGTTCGGCGGCTCAATTGCGATTGGTCTTCCCACCGATCTCCCCGCCGCTCCACTCTGCCGGGATTGTGAACTGGCAGAGCTCGACGAACCCGGTAAAAATGTCCTTGCCGCCCTGCAACCGAGGAGCACCTCCTTCTTCCTCGTCGGTGCCGGGCATGTCGAGGCGCAAGCAGTTTTCCCGGGTGAGCAACTACCCGTTCGTTCGCATGTAATTCGATGGATAGCGACCGGCGACACCTCGTCGCCGGAATTCCGTTGGCTTTCGACTGCCGACAAAACTGATGCGGAAGTCTTGCGTCGATCAGGCTTTGTCCTCGGCGCACCAGGGGCGAAGATGCAGGTTATAGGCTTGCCTTTACCTGGTACGGATTCAAAGTTTGCCGCAGGATTCCCGGTTTTTGTGTCCGGCGACAGTACTGACGCCTCACCGAAACTGGATGGCAGCATTGATTCTGGCAGTGTCATGCGAGTCGGTGATCATTGCTGGTCCGTCTTCAAACCTGCATGCGGCGAGCACTGGATCCAGGAAGGCGAGACTGGCGACATCAAGATCGCGTTTGAAGTAGTCGAGCTTCCGGAGGCAGAGACCGCGGAGATCGTGCTAGACCCTCCGCGCCCGACATTAGCGGATCTGGAAAGTGGAAGTCTTTCGGTTCGCGTCTCTGCTCCTGTTGCACTTGAGAATGTTCCGGTGCGTTTGCGACTGACTGCAGGAGGAATGCCAGCCATCACCTCTGAAGGGGTCCTCGAAAGAATTCCGGCTCTCATTCGCGGGAACTCGAAAATCCTGCAGGAGCTCCGATCACGACTTTTTATGAGCCCAATTACGTCGGGGGCTGCAAAGCTGCGCGTCTCGGTCGAGGGATTTCGCACAAAGCTCGTGGAGCTACTGCCGCCGATCAACCGCCTGAGTTATGATCCTGACACTGGCTTGTGGTCGGCCGAAGATGGACTTTCCAAGGGAATCCGATCACTTGTTGCAACGGCAAACGCCCCGATACCAGACAACGGCCCATCCGATGCAAAGGGCTTGCGTCTCCTCGTAGCGGACGCCAGCGACCAGGAAGCGCTTTCTGCGGCGCTTGTGCTAGATAATGGGCAACCCACGTTCGCACCGCAAACATGTATAGTACCACCAGTAATTCGCGAAGCATTGAGCGCCTCGGGTCGCCTTGGCCTTGTTGATCTGGCACGCTCAACGGTCGCCTGGAAACTCGCGCAATGCCGAAATGCCGTTAGTGATTGGCAGCGGACATTAATCGTTGACGAGCTCGAGGCAGCGGTAACCCGAATGCTGTGCGGCGATACTTGGCTGGAACTGGAAAAGGATCTCGATCTAACGATTCTGTCATCACACGGCGCACTCGTCCACTGCGCCTGGCGGAAATGGCTGACTAGAGGTGATGATCTCCCGGTGATCGCGACGCGGTCTGACCGCGCGCGACTGAACGGCTATTTGATTCAGAGATTCCGCGATGAGATTCCCGATGTCTCTCTGGCACTCTCTGAATGGGACGACGATACCGCAGGCAACCTCGATCTGGCCGTCATCGACGCATACGACGATCTGCGGAGATATCACGAAGACCTCGGCCACGAGACTTTTGAAGAGCCTGACATGAGCCGACCAGCTCACGTCTGGAAGGCTGCGCTTCAAGAGGCAGCAGACCTCGCAACGCTACCCATGTTCAAGCCGTTGATCCTGCCCGCACGTCGTTGGAACGCACTTGTCAGCGCATGGTATGGAGAGCTCACACAAGACGAACTGGTAGATCTCCTCGATAGCTTTCACGTAGACAGTTTCAGAAGACCCGGCTTTCGATGGATGGGAAGGTCTGAAATCCGGACCCTTCTCCAGTTCTGGCTTTCCCCGGCTCAGGTGATAGCGGCAGAGAACTGGGCCGAATCACTGGCTCACGCACTCTCTGACGTCCAAACGGCTCGCGCCATTCGATATGTCGCCTTGCGGTGGCGGCTTGCGGCCAAAGATCTGCCGGAGGTGGCGCCGGCGTGACCGATCCCTTTCTCAGATTCGTAAATTGCGTTGACGCGTACCGGATGCGTGCGTTTGCCCTTAACGAAGGTCTGTGCGGCGCACTCGGGGTTGCTGCCGATCCCCTTCCGCATCAGCTAGCGACTGTCCGCAGGGTGCTTGCTGAGGCCGAAATACGTCACTTGATCAGCGACGAAGTGGGTCTTGGCAAAACAGTCCAGGCGCTGATGATCGTAAATGCGCTAAGGTTCCAGGACCCAACCCATCGAACGCTCATAGTTGTCCCTGACAACCTTCTTTCGCAATGGCAGGACGAATGCTGGACCAAGGGTCACGTAATGCCTGCGTTGGTCGGCGCTTCGGATTTTGACAGTGCGAACCTACCCTCCGTGACCTTAGTGCGCCCGCGCGACCTGACGATCAGAGACGATGAAGGAGGCCGCATTTTCCAGGCGGACAGCCAGGTTTTCGATCTTCTCATTGTCGATGAGCCGCAGACGATGCCGCGAGATGCAGTCCAGACAATTTCTCAAATTGCAGGCGGCTTCAGACAGGTTCTGGTGCTTTCGGCGACGCCTCGCCTTGGAGATGCCGCCTGGCGCAACATGCTGATGCGAATTCTCGAGCCTGAGATTGCTCAGCTCGCGCAACTTCAGGATAAGACAATTGACGGGCTGCTTCAGGAACGGGAAGCAGGCGCATCGACTGAACTTCTGAATGGTGATGCATGGCTTCCACTGGTTCACGCCAAGTTCGCCGCAGGAAGGCGGATCGTCAGAAATAGCCGAAGCGACTGGAGTGATCGGCTCCCGCGCAGGCGCAATCACTCCATACGTGCGCAGCCGTTGCACCATGAACGGCTCAGGATTGAAATTGCTCGCGCTCTCGTCCGGAAAGTTAATCCGCGCCTTGGTTTTGAAGGTCCCCAATGGACTGCGGCAAAGTCTTTGCAGCGAAGTGCGCGCGCGGCACGCGTTGTACTCGCCGAGATCGCTGCCGGTGGCGGGGAGCTGAGCGAACTTGCCCGCACTGCACGTCAACTCACGCTCGACGACCCGGGCGATGCCCGCCTTGGCGCTCTCCTCGATATTCTGGCGAGCCAGTGGGCAAGTGACTCGAACCAGACGTTCATCGTGGTGTGCGGCGATAATCCAACGATCGATCTGTTGCAGACAGCGCTGCCGAGGTACTTTCCGGAACTTGAAGAGGCGATCTCTGTGCTCCGTCGGCCCTCTTCGGGAGAAGACGACCGAGTGACAAACTTGCGGGAAATGCAGGCGACGCTTGCCCCACTCAACTCAGGAGAGAACCGTCTACTTCTGGTGGGTGACTGGGTTCAGGCCGGGCTTAACCTCCATCAGGTTTCGAGTGGCATAATTTTCTACTCTCTCCCTTGGGAGATCGACAGCATTGACCAGCTAATCGGCCGCATCGACCGACTGGGTGGCGGTCGCGTTGACGCCCATGGGCAACGCTGGATAGATATCTGGCGAATACTAGTCGAAGGAACGCAGGAAACTGCAGTCGCGGACTGCATGGCCGCGATGGGCGTCTTTGACGCCCCGCTGCCGCCATTGTCTCCGGAGCAGCTTGCAGATGTGCAGGAGCTCTTGGCACAAACAGCTATCGCAGGATCGAGCCCGGATACCATCTCAAAGCTCACTGTGGCCGATCAAGGGCTACCGAGCAGCATCAAACTGGATGCGTCGGCGAACACCGCTGCAGCAAGGGAGAGTTACGCAACGTGGCAACAGAACGACCATGAGCGTCAGTCTATTGGCGCGAGCGTTGCCGGACATACGCCGGTAGCGAAAAAAGAAAGCGCCGTAGCCATCTGGCTGAAAACTATGGATCGGGCCGGGGATTTTGATGTCGGCCGAAGGACCGATAAGGTCGACAACTATCGCTTCAGAACAATGTGGTATCCCCGACAGGCAGCGTCCGGCAGGGCAGGTCAAAGCCCATTTCTGCTGCCTGGGGTTAATCATGATCGCTGGATGTCGGACCACGCTCCCTTCATTTTGCGCCGCTCCGACGTCTCGTCGCCACCGCGCAGGACGGTCCTGACCGACGAAGGGGAAGACACTCCGCGGCCGCTCCACTTTCTCGACAACGGCAGCGTAATCTTTGACGCCCTCGTTGACGGGTACTGCGCTGCAGCTGCCTCGACATTTAGTCAGGCAAAGCGCCTCACGCAGTCCATCGTCATGATGCCAGAAGGCCATCCGGCGCTTGCAATTGGCTCCACGGTTCTGTTGTCGGCCGCCCAAATAGATCCATTTCCTGATGAGCTTTTGCCGGGCTTGTGGTCCACCCAGGCGGAGGAATTGCTCGCCGCTGCGCCGACCGAAGCGCAACGCAGTGCCCTCCTCGCGGATCGCAAGGCGCTCATGAGTCGCTGGCGGGCAGTGCAGCGCGCCGTGAGGCTTGCCGCACCGGCACGACTTCTCCTCATCGGATCGGCCCACGGAAAGGAGGGCTGGCACATGTTGTCACGAGAGCAAATCGAGACATACCTACAGCCATTTTCTCCACCAGACTGGAAGGCGGCTGCGAGGGGCAGGCTTGCGGCCCAGCCTCTCATGAAACAGGATTTGGTGGAGCGTTTGGAAGTCGTGCATCGGGATCTGGTGGCGAAAGCTGTCACGCAGTTTCACGAAGATGCGGTTGAACGGACCAAAAGCGCACTTGAAATCTTAGCGGCGCAGACGTCGGCAACCTTCGAAGCTGAACTCCGAAACCGAAATCTTGCTGCGGAACGTCGCAGAAACGGCCGCCCCGAGGGCGTGCCGGAAGAGCTATGGCTTGGGCAGGTGGCCGCTCTCGAACGACTATCAGCATCAAGCGAGATCAACTCAGGTGAAGCTCTGGCTCTGATCCGCCACTACCAAACCGGAGAGCTTCTAGCCGGCGAGCCGCAAACTATTTCAATATTGGCGGGCCTGCGGACTATCGACTAGTACGGTGGTATCGGTGGACACGAAGCAGGTGCGACCAATTCTTGGCTCTTTGGAAACGGGACTGAGCCGCCGAAGCACAATCGAGTGAAGTCACGATGCGGGTCAGGCTTCCTGCCTCGACCTAACCAGCGGCACGAAGTCCACTAGGCTCATGAGCCATGCCCGTTGCGCCGGACGATATGTGGCATGAAGCCGCTGCGGCACTACCAGCTGCAGCTTCTTGGCCTGCATTTCATTGGTCTGGTTTTCTGAAATGCCGGGCTCCAACGTGAGCAAATGCTTCTCTTCGATGCGGACAGCTTCGGATAGAACCTGACGCCAGCGGTCCTTGAGGGTCGACTTCGCGCCCAGCATCGTAAGGCGCGCCGACGAGAACGCCGGGTCCCGATATTCAGCCTGTCCCGGGAAGAGAAAGTCCGGCTTGTTGCGGTTCTCAGTCTCGGCCCCGCGGGCATACCGGATACCTTGCGCTAGGAAAACAGCCTCGAGATGATTCTCCAGAGCCTGACCAGCGCGCGCCTTGCGCCGGTTCTGGACGCTCAGGGAGAAGGACAGAAAGCCATCGACGTCGGCGCCATTGACGTCGGCACCATCGGCCGCCCGGAACCCGTCGCCGATTCGCGCTGCCACGATCCTGCGCTCCAGGCGCCGGAAGAGCTGCTCCTCCCGATCCATCCAGTCGATCAACGCCAGATCCGGATCATCTGCCGCTGAAACCTCTGGCAGCGAGGAACGGGCAAGGTCAGAAAACACCCGGGTCGTCGGGAATTGCAGCCCGAACGGCTCGATAAGACTGTCGAGTCGATCAGCCTCAGGCTCCTCGGGCTCAATCCCCAACTCGTCGAGAATATAGCGGGCTGCGAAATCGAGCTCGGCGCTCTGGTCAGCGGAGATTTCCTGATAGGTAAAGCCAAGCTCCGGCTGCTCCTCCAGCCCGAACAGCCACATGAGCTGG
This sequence comes from Novosphingobium sp. CCH12-A3, assembly GCF_001556015.1. Lineage (NCBI taxonomy): Bacteria > Pseudomonadati > Pseudomonadota > Alphaproteobacteria > Sphingomonadales > Sphingomonadaceae > Novosphingobium > Novosphingobium sp. CCH12-A3. Next base: position 10,733 of record NZ_LSIA01000236.1, read on the forward strand.
TTCTGGACGGTTCCGGCAGGCGTGATGACCACCAGCACCAAGCCATCACGCTGCAGAGCAAGGAACAGCATGTCGCCCGGTCGCATCATTTCAGTGACCGAGTTGCCGGAATAATAGAGGTGATATTCTGGCGCGCGGGGCTTGCCCTTGCGTACGTTGGACCAGCTCATGAAGCCGTCCTCCGCCAGAGCCTCCTGCTCCCCTGAAATCCAGATGAAGCGCGTCGGAATGCCACGCCGGTCTTCGTCGCCCATCAGACGCCGCAGCGGCCTCGTCCCCTGAAACTCGTGCTGGTTCGACCGCTCGGTAATCGTCTCGACCAGCGTAAGCTGCTTGGCAACCACGCCAACGAAAAGATCCGACAACATCCCCCGACGCATTTATGTTCCCCTGATCTCCATCCGCTGCCGGTCAGACCTGACCCAGTTCTCACAGCTGTCGAGTACGTTGTCCAATGGCAATCGGGTCCGCCCCTTGAGCGCGCACTCCCAGACGACTGCCTGCCGCCATCCAGCATTAGCAAGCGCGGCGTCAGTGCGAGCATCAACCTCCCGGTTGCGTGCGATCTTTGAGCGCCAGAAGTCGGGGCGCGTCGATGGCCATTTGAATAGATGGCAGTCGTGCCCGTGCCAAAAGCAGCCATGGGCGAGGATCACGGCCCGATGGCGTGTGAACACGATGTCCGGCTTGCCCGGCAATGCGGGATCGTGAAGCCGAAATCGCAAGCCGCGCGCGTGAAGCCCCTTTCGAAGCAGCAGTTCAGGCTTGGTGTTAGTCGCCCGAATACCTGCCATCATCCGGCTGCGGACATCAGCCGGTACAATGTCAGCCATGTGCGAGCGCTGGCTCCCGATCGGGACGGGTCACGGTGACCGGTGCAGTTGTTGGACGTTCGTTTCCAATCACCAGCGCCGCCTCGATATGCGGCTTCATTGCCTCGGCGATGAACTCCACGACCGGCACCACGACAGCATTGCCGAACTGACGGTAGGCCTGCGTATCCGAAACCGGGATCTTCCATCGACGATCGCCCCGGTCGAAGCCCATAAGTCGGGCACATTCCAGCGGCGTCAGACGCCGGGGACGCTTGCCCGGTTGGGCCACGAGCACTTCCGAGCCGTCCTTGTAATAGCGGGCCGACAGGGTGCGCGTGACATCGTCCGGTCCGAACAGGCTGTAGCCGAAACCATTGCCCTTGGCATTGTGCTTCTCCTTGTAGGCCTGGAGGTATTCCCACAGCCGTTCGGTCAGCGTGTACCGCGGATCGACATCTTCATGCCGCTCAAGAATGCTGCCGAGCTTTGGACCACCTGCAGGCAGTTTCAGCCCGTTGAGATCAAAGCTCGTCGGATCCCGGAATCCGACGATGAAAATGCGTTCGCGCTTTTGCGGAACCCAATGTTCTGAGCTGATGACCCGCGTCTGCACATGATAGCCGAGTTCATTCGTCAGCACATTCATGATGGTCGCAAAGGTGCGACCCTTGTCATGGCTTTCAAGATTCTTGACGTTTTCCAGCACGAAGGCAGCGGGGCGATGGTGCGCTATGATCTGGGCCGTGTCGAAGAAAAGCGTGCCCTGCGTGTCGCACAGGAAGCCATGCGGTCGCCCCAGCGCATTCTTCTTTGACACACCGGCAATCGAGAAAGGCTGGCAGGGGAAACCCGCAAGAAGCACGTCATGCTCGGGGATTTTCGCCGGATCCTCGGCATACTCCCGGATGTCACCGGCCAGTGGATGGTTGTCCCGGAAATTCTGCGCATAGGTTTTCTGGGCGTTGGCATCCCATTCAGACGTGAAGACGCAATGGCCGCCGATGCCCTGAAAACCGATCCTCAAACCGCCAATTCCGGCAAACAGATCAATGAACCGGAATGAAACCTGGCGCGGCTGTTGAACTGTCTTCCGCGCCGCATCTTCAAGGACCCGTCGCCCGAGTGCTGACGGACGCCCGGTGCCGTTCGCGTAACGGGCGATGGTGCGCTCGGACACTGAAAGCAGCGCGGCTGCTTCGGCATGAGACAGGCCTGCTCGGTCACACAGCTGATTAAAGTCGTTCTGCCGTACCACTGATCTGCGCATCGTCGCCTCGCTGTGTCGAATTCGGTCACGTTGGCAGAATGATTCCCAGAGGGCAAGCTCTGTTCCTTTAATGTTCACCTTTCATGCGGGCAACTCGACAGCAATTTCATCTTGAGAGAGCCGACAAGCCATCGGGTTGCGAACGCTCTGGCCAGTTCGGCTGATTTCACCACTTGCTCCCACGTCTTTCAGATAACCGCGCAAGCGTTCTTCGGTCCGCCGACGCGGGCGCCTGCCTGACCTAAGGTCAGCAACGAGCCTCGGGTCTCCGACAGCCAACCTGCCGAAGGTGCTCGGCGACGTCCGGGTTCGCGCCAGATATTCCTCAATCTGCTCCAGAAGCTCCATTGTCTTGGACTCGCTTTGCGCTTGCGTTCTTGTTATGTTCTTACTAGGAAGCCTTCCTAGAGTCTAGGATCGATTTTCCTAGGTGCCCGCGATAGGACTGACAGTCATGGACGACGCACGGAAAGCCCTCGACGAACTGATCCAGCAACGAGGAGTGAATTATTCCTCGGTTTCGCGACTGCTCGGCCGCAACGCAGCCTATATCCAGCAGTACATTCGCCGCGGCAGCCCGAGGCACCTGGACGAGCAGGATCGCTCGGTGCTCGCCCGCTTTTTCGGGGTGGACGAGAAGGTGCTTGGTGCCCCTGCCCGTCGCTCAGGTCCGGTCGTCGAACTGGTCCATGTGCCCGTTCTCAATGTCGAGGCGTCGGCTGGCCACGGTGCTCTGGCCGAAATGGAATCCAAATCCGCGCAATTCGGCTTCGATGAGAAGTGGCTGCGCCGGCTGACCGCCAGCAAGGCATCGAGCCTGTCGATCATCGCCGTGCATGGCGACTCGATGGAGCCCACCCTCCACGATGGCGACGAGGTCATGGTCGATCTTGCCGATGGCCAGGCGCGCCTGAGAGACGGGATCTATGTCCTGCGGATGGATGACATGCTGAGCGTCAAGCGGATTGCCCTCGAACCGCAGGGCAAGCGCGCTTCGGTTCTGAGCGACAACCCGGCCTATCCAAGCTGGCGCGGCCTCGAAAAGCGGACGCTCAACATCGTCGGGCGGGTTCTCTGGTTCGGACGGGCACTCTAAGGAGGTCATCTGATGCTTGCCCTCCTTGCCGCCTCGATCGTCGCCTCCAGTCAGACCTTCACCTGCACACCAACCCATGTCTGGGATGGCGATGGCCCGGTCTGGTGTGCGGAAGGGCCCCGCATTCGCATCGCTGGCATTGCCGCCCGGGAAATGGATGGCAGCTGCCGCACCAATCAGCCCTGCCCCGATGCCACGGCGATCGAGGCACGCGATGCGCTTGTCCAGCTAATGGGCGGCGCGCGCGGGACGATTTCGACGGGTCACGTTGTGGTTCGAGGGCCGCGGCTGTCATGCCGCTCCGAAGGTTCCGCGGGCGGAAGCCGAACGGCTGCCTGGTGCCGCCTGCCCTCCGGCGCAGATCTCTCCTGCGCGATGATCCGCACGAGAACGGTGCTGCGATGGGACCGGTACTGGAAAGGGCCAGCGTGCCGGTAAGCCCCGACCTACACCTTCGTGGCGAGCTCGTCGAAGGGCCGCTTGGCCTCGTGCTCCAGGCAGGCGGCGGCCACTGGGAACTGGATGCGCCGAGGTCAGCTCGACGCCTTGTCGGCCGCGAGGTCGACGTCACTGGCCAGCGTACGGGATTCAACGGCTTGATCTGCAAGCAGGTCTGGCCGGCAGGGACAGCCCAACCTCACCAAATGCAGCTTCCAATCGAACGCCTGCTCGTTGGTGGTTTCGTGATTTACGGACTTCTGGCGACCCTGGCCGGGCTTGCCGGACAGCTTTCTTGATGATCAGCGATTGGGAACTCTGGGCCTGTGCCAACCATGTTCTGCAAACCCATGGCGACAAGGCACCGTTGCACGTCGCCGAGCAGATTGGCGCTCTCGCTCTCGCGAACGACCAGGCTGGCATTCGTGCGTGGCAGGCCATCGCTGAGCGGATTGTCCAGCTGACCTCCAGCCGTGATGGCGCCCGGCTGCAGTAGCCGTCTTCGGCGCTACCGTCTCGTTCATCCGATCGGCGAAAGATCGCCTGGAAAGAGACATGCCTGCGCGCTGGATGGGCCACACGCATCGACTTCGATCCTGAAACCACGCATGCGCTCCACCAGATGGCGAGCAAGATCGACACGCGCACCACGCTGCACACGCGGATCATCGGCATTGAGGCGAGCGAGGGTGTGCTCTGGCGCAACGGCCATGGCGACTTCGAGGTGGGTCAGAAAAAGGTCGTCAGAGATTCGGCGCATGCGCCCATGAGAACAAATAAAGAACTTATCGTCAACCGGCGGCGTGCGGAGAGGTGTGAAAGGGGCGACACTATATGCCGATCTCGAAGGGCTTGGCGATCGAGCGATCGAGCTCTGGAGGCTTGCGTTCAGGCGTAGGCGCACGGTCTTTTGCCTGCCCTTTGGCGGCTGCATCGCGGAGCAGATCAACCGTCTCCAACGCCGAGCGCTTCATGCCGGCGTTGCGCTCGACCGCCGCTTCGAGTTTGCCGGCATTATCGACATACAGGGTGAGGCCATCGCGCAGCCGCGTGATCGTCACGAGAAACGTCTGCTGGTTGGCCAGATTGCGCTCACGGCTGTCCATGACCGCGATGCCGCGATCGGAGGTGAGCCCCTGAGCCATATGGGCATTGAGCGCATAGGCGAGATCGAGACGGCGGAGCATTGGGTCGCCCTGCTCCAGCCTGTGCTCTGCACCGTGAGAAGTCTTCACAACCACCCCGGCGCTGTCGACTGCAACAATCCGAGCCTGGTCGGCATTAAGCAGGCCCCGCTTGTGATCGGTCCCGGTCCAACGAATCCGGTCATGAGTGTGGATGTCGATTTCGCGCACCTCGAACAGCCGCAGTGCATCCTGCTCACCTTGTGGCCGGAACTTACCCGGACGAAGCTCGAACTGGCGCCCCCGCTCGTTTTCCAGCGTCACCCGCTCGCGCGCGATGTCGGCCGAGACCACACGATACTCGCCGGGAGAAAGGCCCTGCCCTCGTTGGCGGCGCGCGACCTCGACCACCATGCCGGGTGCATAAGTGCTGGCATAACGCAGCTCTTCGCGGGTGACGTTGACGCGCGACAGGGTACTGAGGCGCATCGTCCCTGGCCCCAGTTCCCCGTTTGCCTTCAGGCCCGTCTGTACGGCTTCATTCACAGCGCTTCGCAAGGCCCGGCCTGAAGCATAGATTGCAGTTGCCTCCCGCTCCCCTGATGAGAGCGACAGCCATGCCGCCGCAGCCTCGACGGCAGCTCCGTTTCCCACCTCGATCACCTGGGGCGCCAGATGACGCATGGCGTCCTCAATCCGTCCCTCTTGGGCAGCCTGCTGGGTATCACGCAGCACCTCGGTCCGCGCCCTGAGGTTGGTGCTCATAACAGCCGTCTCAACGCCGGCCTGCTGCATCACATCAAACGGCTTGCCGGAATCGACAGCGCCCAGCTGCTTGCGGTCACCGATGCTGGCAAAGCGGCCGAGCTCGAGCAGGTTAGCCAGCCGCACCAGCTTTTCCTTGTCGGCATTGCCGACCATGGAGGCTTCGTCGAGCAACACGACCGTACCGCGCATCGCGGCTCTCGCCTCGGCAAGGCGACCCGCGTCAGCCCCTTCGAGCAGGTCGCGGTGTTGCCGCAGAAACCGCGATACGGTCATCGACGGGATGCCCGTCTCGCGCTCCAGCATCTGGACCAGCGTGTTCTGGACCGCGAGGCCCAGCACTGCCCTGCCTTCTTCCCGAAGGATATCGGCGACGGGCTTCAGGACCGTGCTCTTGCCCGCACCGGCAACGCCCTGGATCGCGACGATGCGGTTGTGAGATCCAAGCAGCAAACGCCCTGCCCCTTCCTGCCCGGGGTTGAGGGTAAGGCCGTATTTGATCTGGGAGAGGGCCTGCAGCCGTGTCCCTGCGAGCTCCGGTGCAATGATCGCCGGGGCCACACCGCGCCCACTTTCGACCGCTGCAATGATACGTTGCTCAAGGCTGACCGCATCACGCGTTGTCAGGAGGTCCCGGTCGCCTCCCCTGCCCCTTTCCAGATGACCCTGACGCACGAGCTGGTCGACCCGGTGCTCGATCTCGGCGAGCGAGGTCGGCAGCGCAAAGCCAAGCGCCGCGCGATAGATCTCCGAGCGGGTGAAGGCTGCTTCCCGCTCGCCCAGATGCCGGACAGCCGAGGCAACCGCATGGATCGCGGCGACCTGCTCCACGCTGCGGTTACCCATACGTGCGGGTATCAGCGGATCGCCTTCACGCAGGCCCAGCCGTTCGGCAAAGGTGGCTGCAAGGGCTTTCCCTTGGCGGACAAGCGCTCGCACGGAAGGGCCAAAGCCGGTCACGTTTCCGAGGTCCTGCGCACTGCGCGCATTGGCTCTGGCAATGACTGCGGCGGGGTCAAAGTCGAGCCTCGCGGAGGTCTCCCGCCATTGCTGCGTCAGCGCATCGCGATCCTCGATCCGCCCCTTTTCTGCGCGGGTCATCAAGGTTGCGGCATCAAGGACGCCCGGCCCAGAGAAGTTCATCTGGGCTGCTGCCTCCAGAATCTCTGCACGCCGGGAACTGAAGGCATCACGCACGGCCTTGGGCACCCCGACAGCCTCAAAGTTACCGTGCTTGCCGAACGCTCCGACCTCGTAGCCGAGCTTCTCCACGTCCAGTCGAAACCGGGCCATCGTCATGGCATTGAGGAGGGTATTGTGCTGCCAAAGCTTGTCGTTGCGTAGCGCCCGCCATTTGCCGTCCGGCCCCTGGGTCACATTGGCTACGACGGCATGGAAATGCGCATTGGGCTCCTGGTTGCGGTTGGTGTCGTGCTGGAAGAGCGCGATCGCAAGGTTGCCGGTCTGCACGACGCGCTCCCTGCCCCGGACCTCCATCCGGGTCTCGGCGAGGTTCTTCTCGGCCCAGCGCAGGGTTTCCCGGACGGCCGCGGCGTAGGCGTCGAGGATCCGTTTGTCGCCGCCCACCAGCGCGAGGACCGACCAGCTTTTCGGCATTGAAAAGGTGAGATCGGTCCCTGCCCGATGCGCCCGATTGTCGCTGCCAACCCGGCTGCCATCGGGCAGCATGCCTTTGAGGACTGCCTCGAACTGCCGCGCATCAACGGTCCCATTGAGCCCCAGGGCAGCAGCGCCCTTCCCGAGCCATTCGCCGGAGCGATCGGCATCGGCCCGCGTGTAGTAGTTGTCGGCAGCAAAGTAGTTGGCCGCGCCGCCTGCGGTGCGGACATTGGCTACCGACAGCATCGATCGTCTCCCGTAGCGGTGGCAATCGGTGACATGCTCACATCTCCATGTCGCCGAGGTCAGGCCCCGTCATCGGCGGCGGCTCTTGCTCGCGCAGACCATCCTCGAGCATCAGCTTGCGCGCTGCTGCATCGCTGGGGCCTCCGCTCTTGGGGCTATCCGGCTTATCCTCTTGCGGCGGCTGCGCTTCCGGCGTTCCGGCCCGGGCAGTGCCCTTGGGAGCAGCCGACTGATCCTGCCTCGCGGCGGCCTCGCCGGTCGGGAGTAGCGGGCGGGCCGAGGGTCCAGCCTTTCTCGGCCTTGCATCAGTTCGGGTGTTCGCCCGCTCCCGCTTGGCGCTGCCCGCTTTCTCTTGCCCCGATCGAGCGGCCCGTTCCTGTTCCTTCGGCGTCTTGCCGGGCGTGCTTTCAACTGGCTGCCGCAAATCCTTCACGGCTGCGTCAGGCTTCTGTTTGGGCTCGGATTGCAGCACCGGGTCGAGGGGCAGTTCCCCCTGCTTGGGCACGACCGGCTTGCCCGCCCCATCGTCGTTGGACGAGGGATGTTCATTGTCCGTTGATGCTGTCGACTGCCGCGCCTGCTGTGCCGGCGGCTGAGGCTCGGTAACCGGTGCCTTGTGGCCATCCTTCACCCGGGCGATGAAGGTCTCTGCCCGCTTGGGCCGATTGACCGGGGTGAGCCTGACGGGCGCGGCAGGGAAACCATCGGGAAACTTGATGTACCCGGACAGCCGCGGCAGGTTCATCAACTGGTCGGGCAGAAGCAGCGGCTCGATGTGCTTGCGCGGGGTGAGGCTCACCGCATCACGGGCGTTGTTGTAGCCGTAGGTGTAGCCCTCCTCCATGTCGCGCACCTGGCGATGGCCAATGAAGTCGGAGCACCAGGTGGCCGTTTCCCGGTCGGCGGTGCCGAGGATCAGTTTCGTCCGGGCCAGCGATGACAGGGTCATCGCCATGTTCTCGCCGTAGACTTCCTTGAGTTTGGCGTAGGCGTGGATGCCAAGAACAATAGCGCCACCGAAATTGCGCGCTGTCTGCAGTCCTTTTTCGAGGGCTGGCAGGCGGTGCAATGCCCCCAATTCATCGACGAAGAACCAGCACTTGAGATCGCGCGTGCGTGGGCCAGTCATGAGCGTATTCATCGCTGTATCGAGCCAGAGCGTGAGCAGCTGCGCGCAAACGCTCATGTCGACGTAGCGGGCGGATATGAACAGGATTGAGCCCTGGTCCTGGACTCCATCTGCGCCCACTTCGATCCACTTTCGGACCGAGAAGCGAGGCCCGGTAGTCGGCAACAACTTGAGCGCCTTGGCATTGACGTTGAACACCGCCCGGATCGATTCCGCCATGCGGGCTGCTTCCGGTGCGGTCAGTGGATCGGCGATCGTGCCGCGCATCATGGCATGAACGCGCGACAGATCCGCGGTCATCAGCTCGCGGGCAAGAGCTTCGTTGCTCGCCCTGCCATCGGCCACGAGTTTGAGGCAGAATTCGACGAACAGGGCACGGGCGGCGATCACCCAGAACTGCGCCTCGCCGCCCCCGTCATGGGGTACCAGGGCATCCGCAGCTGCCCAGAACTCCCCCTCAGTGCGGCATTCGTCGAACAGGCTCCATTGGGGGCAGCGCGCATCCAGCGGGTTCAGGATGATGTCGCAGTGGGCCGCATGGAAATGTTCGATAAAGGCGCCGGTCAAATCGAAGACGATGCAGCGCTGGCCCTTGGCTCTTGCCTCCGCAATCATATCCGAGATCGCGACGGTCTTGCCCATGCCGGTGGTGCCAATGAGCATCGCGTGGCTCTGTTCGAGCCGCCAGGGATAGGTGACCGTGGCGATATGCGATGGCCGGTAAGGAAAGACCCGGGCGATCTCACGCGGCAGGCTGAGCCGCCACTTCCAGCCCATAGCCTGATCGAGCTCACGGGTGCGCTCACGCCGGTTGTGGGTGGTCAGTTCATCGACAAGCTCGGGGAGCGTGACAAGCATCGCGCCGCGCTCGTGCTTGCGCTCCTTGGAGCGGCCACCGAACCGCTCGGCGAACCAGTAGAAGACCGCAAAGGCTGGTACGAGCAGGAACCCGGAACGCCACAAGGCACTGCTCAGAAGAGCCGTGAGTTTCTCCCACGCATGGACGACCGGCGGATAATGATCGAGCTGCGCAATCGGAAACTGAATGGTCGCGCCGAAGGCTGTCTCCAGAGTGATCCGCTTGGCGGGATCGAACTCCATGAAGCCGTAGATGGCGGCGTAGATCCGCATCCAGACCAGGTAGACTTCGTGATCGGTGAGACCTGCCGAGATGATCCACCAGGAAGTCCATGAGATCACGAGCGCGGCGACAATCAGGGGGCCTTTCAGGCCCGCAGCGAACATGAAGCTGAAATGGCCGAGCAGCTGGCTGCCGCGCGTAAAATTGACGAGGTTATGCTTCATCGGAACCTCCCTCGCCGGCGGACGTGGAGAGACCGAGCTCCTTGCACTTGCGCGCATAGGCCTGATGAGCCCGGCCGCGCAGAGCGTGATCGGGGTGCCCTGCCAGCAACGCATCAACCCCGACCATGAGGAATACCGAGCGGCGCGAGATGCGCTCGATGGAAGCGTCGAGCCGCGAGGCAAGATCGTCCTCGGTGCAGGCATTGGCGAGCAAGGCGCGAACCCACTCGCTCATACTGATCCCCTTGGCCTTGGCAGCCTTGCGGATCAGCGAGCTGAGCTCGCTGGAGATGTAAACCTGGAGACAGATTGGCCGTGTCATGCACGGACTCCTTATGGTCAGGAGCCCGGTTCACACTGCGAAAGGCAGGAGCGACACTAAGTCAGATTTAAGAACATGTCAAGAACATCGAACTCGGCGAAATTCCGCCATTCTCGGTCTGGCTTTGGTCAAATCCACGTACATTCCCTTGCCCACGTCATTTTTGACGGAGAAGCTGCCATTTCAGAAAATTACGCCTATGCATATGTTTTTAAGTTATTTTCGCTCCTCTATTTCCTGCAACCCGTCGCGTAGGGTGTGCTCCCCAGTCCCCAGCTGCAAGGTCAGGAACCAGCCATTGAGCCAGTAACGGACGATGCGTTTTGCGATGCCGATTTCTTGAGATGGCTCGTGGGCTGCCGTCGCCCGGATCTCGATAGTCACAGAACGGATCAGGGCGTATGACGGTTGGCTGAAAGCAGGCAACGAGGAGCCTGAGCATGACCCAGGTCACACTGAGCGCGACACCCAAGGGCAACGGCTTCCAGGCGACGATCACCTATTCAAACGGGGTGTCAATCAGTTCGGCCGAGGCTTTCCCCACACAGGCAGAGGCGATCGAGGCTGCGGCTTTGAAGGTCCTGGAAATGCCAGAGCGACTTGCTGACCTGGATAAACCCGACGCCCAGGATTGATGTCGCCATCGACAATTGCGCCTAGTCTGACGTGGTCTACAAAGGGCTGCGAGCAAAAAGAAAGGAGGAAGCCCTGACGGACTTCCTCCCAAACCGGTGGGTCAGAATTCATCGCTGAGACGGCCCGGGACCGTATCAATGACACGGTCCAGCAAGGCCTTGGGCAGCGCGCCGTAATCTCCTTCATCGACTGCGATGTAGCCTGCCTCGTCGTCGCTCAGAATGTACTGCGTGAAGTAGCTGTGAAAGGACCGGGCATGGGCCTGATCCAGTGCGGCAACGAAGGCGGCCTGATCTGCCTTGATACCGGCATCGGCAATGTTCAGCGAAGCGTACATGTTCTTTCCTCCTGATGTTCGATGCGTCGCATCAGGGGGTGCGAAAGATGTGGGTGACGGGCTGGGTCAGGGACCGCGTCAGCGGCCGCGAAGCGGCGATGGGGGCAACGATTTTTGCCGGGCTTGCCCGGTAAAAATGGTGGGGCCCCGTCGTCCTTGACGCAGCCCCAAAGCCCGCATCAGACTTGGACTTTCTGCGAGAGAGACCTCTCCAACGTCAGCGGGATAGCGATCCAATCGCCCCACAAACCAGTTTCCTACACGCATCCGGAATGGCAGTATTGTCAGCGGAGGGGACCAACGGCCAGCAAGAAGGAAACCCTATGGCCAGGTCCAAACCCACTGCGCGTGATGCGCTGAAGAAGCTGCGTGAACAGCGTGCCCAACTCGAAAGCGAGGAAGCTCGTCTTCGCGAAGAGGCAGCGACCGAACTCGGCAAGGTGTTGATCGAGTGCGGCGCCGAGACGATCGAACCTGCACAGCTGCGCCAGATCGTGCGTGCATCAATGGCACTCGGAATCGAAGAAACGCTGAAGCGGATCGCGCCCGCTTAAGGCCCACCCAGCGGCGGCAAGGGGCTCGATGCCCCGCACCGCCGCATAGTCCCAGAGCAAAAGAAAAGGCCCCGATGGCATCCGCCACCGGGGCCTTGTCGTGGGGCAAGGACATTCAGTCCTCGTCGATATCGGGAGCACCCTCGTTGCCGCCCGAACGGCCCTTGGTGAGGAAGTCGATCTTGTCGGCGATGATCTCGCAGCCGTAGCGCTTGGTGCCGCTCTGATCCTCCCACTGGGTGTAGTGGATGCGCCCTTCGACCGTCACGAGCTGGCCCTTGGTGCAGTACTTGGCGACGTTCTGGCCCAGGCCGTTGAAGCAGGTGATCCGGTGGAATTCGCTGTCCTTGGCGGTGTACCCGTTCTCGTCCTTGTAGGTCTTGCCATCCTTGCGGGCGGGACGGTCGGTGACGACCGAGATCGAGGTGATGCTGGCTCCACCCTGGGTGGTGCGGGTTTCGGGGTCGCGAGCGATGCGGCCAACGAGGATAACGAGATTGGTCATGGGCTTTCTCCTGATCGAGCATTCCGGGTCCATCCCGGCTGCAAACCCGAGCAGAAGCGCCCCGCGGCGAAGCGCACCGAAGGGAAACCCGGAACTGGTCCGGGTGGTGCGGGCAGCCGGGCACAGCCCGGCAACTCGGCCGAACCTGATCCGGGTTGCGCGTCTCGACGGGGGGTGATTCAGGGACAGGTTTGTATCGAAGCCGGGTGGAGCCGGATGCCTTGAACAGGTCTGCCCTGCCTCGTTTCCCTCCGGTCTTGGCCGGATTATCCACCCCGGCCCTCCGCCGGAGAACGCCCTCTCAGATCACGGTACGGACCGCTCCTCCAGCAGGTGGCCTGGTTCTGGACGCAACTGCTTCGCCGGGGACAGGCATATCGATCGTCACCCCTTCAGCGCCGTCCAGAGGGTTGCCTCGTAGCATCCAGGCCTGCGGCGTGATCAAGCGCGCCCAGTCAGCAAAGGAGGGGATCGCGCCCAAGTCTTCGCGCACATGCTGCTCGCCGACCAGACGCACCGGAACGACCCGGCCATCGGCATTGACGAGGGTCTCACCGAAGATCGCCTCCAGCATGAATATCCCCTCGGCATGGTGCCGCAGCGCGCGGTGCCGAGGGTCTGCCAGGATTGCCTTGGACTGGTCGAACCACTGGTGCAGCGGGAGATAGTCATCGACCGTGCCGCCCCATTTCCGGACCGACGAGAGGGCGTGGTAGTAGCAGTGGGCCATGCCTGGTCTCCTAGAGCTCGGTCGAGTGATCATCGGTCGCGGTGAAGCGCAGGCTGCAGTCGAGCACGAAGGTCGCTTCAGCCACATCGATCACGAGTTCGCCGCAGGCACCGTCGTTGATCTCCCAGCCAGGGTGGTGACGTTCGAGCGCCAGATAGGTCAGCTGCTCCAGAGCTTGCCCAAGCGACTGCAGCTCCGCGGAACCGTCACCATCCGAGTTGCCTGCTTCGTCTTCCAGAATGGTGACAACGGGGCACGCGATCGCGGCACCAGCGGCATCGAGGCACGCACATTCCTCAACAGCACCGCTGTCGCCGCAGCCGTCAAAGCGGATCTCGACGCGGGCGATTCCGGCTTCCTGCAAGCGCGGGAGAATGACGGTCTTGAGCTGCTGAATCTCTTCGGCCACCTCGGTTTGCCGCTCGGCTTGGCGAACGGCAAAGTCGGCCATCACGGCCTCGATATCGATCATGGAATGCCTCCTGTAGAAAGGAGCCAACGACCATCGCTGGCTCCAGCCGACAGGCGCCCCCCTTTCCTCTGATGGACGACGCCAGCGCCGATCCGACGCTGGCGCGAAGACCGACAGGGCCTTAGTCGGTCCTGGCCGAAGTGTTCTTCGGATTGGTACCGAGGGGCCCGCGGCGATCGACAACGGTGATCCGCCTAGCCTTGGCCTCGATCACCAGGCGTTCGAGTACGCCATTACCCGGGAACGCGATGACGTAGCGCGGATCGAGGGAGAGCATCCGCTCGTTGCGCTTGAAGCCGGCACGGGCGCCCAGGCGCATATCCAGCGAGAATGTCACCTGCGGGATGCCTCGACGTTCAGCCCAGCTCGAAGCCAGACGGTCGACGCCCTTGGTGTCGCCGCCATGGATGAGCACCATGTCCGGCACGCGGTCGCGGACCTTGTCGAGCGTAGCCCAGACATTTTTGCCGAAGGTCAGCGCATCGTCTTCGGTCGCATGACGGGTGCGCCCGCCAGCGAACACGACCGGGGTTCCTTCGGGCACGGCCGCACGGCGCTTGGCCTCGGCTCGGGCACGCAGAAAGTCGCGCCCTTCGACGAGCGCGGACGTCAGCATTGCGTTGTGGTTGAAGCGCGAGCTGGAGACTGGCTTCCAGGAGGAACCGAACTCGTTGAGGTAGAGCGCCGCTGCGACTTCGCGCATCTCTTCGAGCGCCAGCATGGCGCCTTCGGCGCACTGCGCCCGCTCGACCTGGGTCTCGAGTTCATGGGTGTGGACCTCGGATCCATCGGCCGTAGCAATCAGCGCGCGGACCTCGTCGGTCGCCCGGTCGAGGGCTGTCGACTTGCGCTCGGCGGAGCGGTGAAAGATGTTGACGAAGGCCCAGCCGAGATCCTCGGCGTCGGCTTCAAGAGCGGTCCCGGACACCATGGCAAAAAGGTCGGACCAGACCGCTTCGAGGGTTTGGACGACCGCTTCGCGCACCGGAAAATCGCTTGTCGATACGGGAGCAGGGCCAATCGAGAAGCCGGCAAGATCGAGCCCGGCGAGTTGGTCGGCGAATGACGTGTGCATGGGATTTCCTCCTGACTGACGTGAGGCCGACGCACCCGTTCATGGCTGCGCCAGCGAGAGCCCGTCAGGGCCAGCATTCCGGCAGGGTTGCGCACCCGTCAGGGGAAACCTGGCTTGGCGGGCTGGCGCGGGCAGGCCTTGAGCCCAAGGGGCGAAGGCCAACACGGGCCCGACCAAGCCGGGTTGCGCAAGACTGGCGGCTGGCCCAGGGCCTCTCTCGCATGGCGCCAGGCCATGGGCGGTCGGAACAGATCCATAGGCAGGGGCACGCCCTATGCTTCATCCATGCACCGCCCCGGCTCGGCTCAAGCCGCTCGCTTGGCGTAGACACCCTCTCCGTTCGACATATGCCCGAGACAGTCATAGTCGCCGAACACGGCATCGAAGCGGGATGCGATCTGGGAAAGCCAGCGCTGTGCCCGCGGTGAACGAGCCGTGCGCCAATCGGCGTCCCAATAGGCGCCGTCATCACGCTCGACGATCCAGACGGCCACCAGCCCGCCGTAGACCGATACGCCGAAATCCGCATAGGCATTGCGCATGAGGATCCGGTCTTCCCGGCCTAGCCAGCCGTCATGCGGGATTAGCGATGGGAAGGCTCGGCCGGCCCGCTCGCGCAGGTCTTCGGGCAGCCATTCATACTCGAATTCCCAGTCGTCCTCGGCTTCAACCTCGAGAACCGTGAATGCGACGATTGCGCCGCTGGGATAGCTGACCGATCGGCCCATGACACCTTCCCTCAGGCCGCGAGCGCAGCGTCGTCTGACGCGCCGTCAAACTGCTCGGCCGTGATCCGACCGCCGAGCCTCAGCAGCAGGGTCGAAGCCTCTTCGGCCTTGGCCGCAGCCGTCAGAATGGCGCGGTCATCGTCCTTCAGAAGCTTGAGCCAATGCTCGATGTAGCTTGCGTGGCTGTCGAGGTGTGTGACGGGCAGGCCCAGCTCAGCGCCGAGCATGGCGCTCGAGAGTTCGGCGATATATCCTGACAGTCCAGCCCCAATCTGACTTCCGACGCCAATTTTTAGGACGCGCATCATGCCGCCAACTCCTCGGGCTGGGGTTGCTGGGCGTGCATCCAGTCGGCTGCGGCCTGTGCCTTGCTGGCGGCGGTGAAGATGGCGCGAGGGTCGTCCTTCAGCACGCGCAACCACGATGCGACGTATGCGGCATGATCGGCGCGCGGATGGTGGGCGATCCCGAGGTCGGCGAGCACGAACGAAGCTGTCAGTTCGGCGCAGATCTCCTCGATCGCCAGACTGTCCCGCTTGAAACGTTCGGCAAAGTTGCGATCGAGCCGGTGCTTTGCCCCTGTGGCGTGGGCCGCCTCATGCAAAAGCGTGCCCATCTGTGCTGATGCATCCCGAAACGAGGCAAAGGTCGGCATGAAGATGTGATCGAGGTCGATCCGGTAGTGCGCATCGTAGGCGCCCTCGGTGATCGGGATCTTGAGGGCCGCGACGAAAGCTTCGGCGTGCCCGAACCGCTCGCCCTCGGGTAGAACTGCGACAGGAGCGGGCTCATAGCCCTCGACCTGTGCGAGGTTGAACACGGTGAAGGCCCGGGCGAACATGCGGCCGGGGTCGGCTTCGCCGTCGTCATGATCATCATCGGCGCGCGATGCGGCCTGCTTCCAGAACACGACGGTGGTTCCGCGCTCACCCTTGCGGACCTGTCCGCCAAGAGCTGCCCACTGGCGATAGGTCCCCCAAAGACCACTGGAATAGCTGCTGGCTTCGGCGGCAATCCAGAGCGCCAGCACATTGACACCGCGATAGCGACGGCGGGAGGTGACGTTCTGCGGCCTCGTCGTGGCAGCGCCATCATGGTGCCAGGGCATGCGCCAATTGCCGGCACCGGCTTCGATGGCAGAGACAATCTCGGTGGTGATGCGCGAATAGACGTCGGCTCGCGGCGTCGCAGGGTGGGATCGGGACATGGCGGGTCTCCACGACGAGCGGAGGGAAACTCTCTTCCGCTCCTTCAGCCCGTCACCCGAAAACCGGCCTCCTCTCCCTCTCCCGCCACACCGGTCCGAGGTGTGGCGGCACCGGGCGCGATCTGTTCGAGGACACGCTCAATCCTTGCCACCTCGGCCTGAAGCGTTACCCGCTGCGGTTCTGGAAGCCGCTTCTCGCGCAGCAACAGCCGCGCCTCGTCAGCTCCGCGCTGCCAGGCCGGGCGATGCCGTTCGGCAATGCAGGCATTGGGGCAGCGGACCGGCTCGCACATGGCGATCATTGGTCCGGTCGCACCCGGTTCCGAAATGCGGTTGAGGCACAGGGCAGTTGCCGGATCAAAGAAGCAATCGGCCAGCGGGCCGACATGCAATGTCCGCGCGAGACTGCCGAGCATCGTCCGTAGGCGTGGCCGGTCGGCAATCATGGCGGGTAGCGGCGCCAACTCGTGGGCGGCAGTATCGAGTGCGGCTCCGATCCTGTTCGCGGCAGGTCCGCCAAGGCGCGCACCACCTTGCCGATCGTCGAAGTAGACGAGGATATCGTCGATCTGGCCAAGCGCGCGCTGGGCTTCGATCTCTCCCCGAAATCCGGACCGGCTGCTGCCGGCATAGCCTTCGAACGCCGCAACGCTGGCGTGCTTGTACTGGATCATGCCGGCAATCGTCCCAAAGGGCCGGTTGGCGATGTGCCAGGCAATGGTCCGGCGAAACTGGCGTGTGGTCAGACGCCAGGGCGCGCCATTGGGGCCGGCAGGAATGATCGGTGCCTGCGCCGTTCCGAACCGGTCGTTGAGATGATCGCGAAACCGGTTGAGTTGCCGGACGATCTCGGCAGAAACGTGCGTCTTGGTGTTAGCCCGAAGCGTGAGGACCGGCCACAAGGTCGTTGTCCCGCGCGCTTGCCCCGCCCGCGCGGAAAGCCGTTCGAGGACGGCAATGGCTTCGGCGACCGGTGCGATAGTGACCCACTCGGTCTCCTCGCCGCAGCCGCGCTTGCCCTTGTAGGCGGTGGACTTGATGCGATGCCGCAAGATCGCACCGTCTTCTGCTCTGGTGATGGACAGGCATCCCCGCTTCATCGCCTGGATCTCGCTGTCCCGCATGCCTGAGAGATAGGCACAAACGACGTAGGCCGCCGACTGCAGCATGACCTCTTCGAGAGCCAGTACCTTGGCATCGAAGCGGGTGCGCCAAGGCAGGCCAGTATCGAGATCGGCGGAAATGGGCGTATCCATCCCGCCGATCTCGGTGCCGAGTTCTGCGATGGCGGCGGCGATGAGGTCCGGCGCCCCGGTGGTCAGGCCAAGGTGCATGGCAGGTTCGACCTGCGCGTCGATGCCGGCGTGAAGGTGGATCAGATGATAGTTGATCGGCGGCGTGACTTTGCCGCTTTGCGGATCTGTCCGCGTTGTGCCGTTGTGTGCGGTGGTCCAGATCGGGATCCCGCGCCCTTGTCGCCGCAAGGCGGCAATATAGGTGTTGAGGCGTTGGCGTTGCCGCGACCGTCGATCCGTATGATCAAGACCCGCCTCAGCGGCAACCAGACGGTTGCGCTTTGCTTCAAGGCGATCGAGTTCCGCCCGTGAGGCGAGGATATCTCCTGCGTAGTAGTTCACATAGCGCAGCGACCAGGCGAGCAGCGGCGTTATGATCGCTTCCGGAATGCGCGGCGTCCGGTTCTCTCCGGCGACGTACTTTGCTCCCGCCACCGAGAAAGGGCTGCGCCCCGGCCACGGTTCAAAGGAGAGGCGCGCAGTCGGCAGATGGTGCCGCAACTCATGCAGGTCGAAGACTATCCGCAGCAGCGCTGCCGCCGCAACCGGACGCAGTCCGGCAAGGCGCAAAGAGCGGGCGTAGCGATCAGCCAACGACTGATCGACCCGGCCAAGATCGAAATGACCCAGCTGAGCCTTCACGAAGTCGAAAAAACGCAAGATCCGGTTGGCCTCGCCGCGCACCCCCGCCGGCTCAAGCCGTGAACGGTGGCCGGGTAGATCGACATTGAGACGCGCATGAAGAATCTGGCGCAGGGCATCGGCGATGGAAGGGTCTTGGATAACGGCGAAATGTACCGTGACATGGCACCGCCGGGCATTCTCGCGAAACACGCCGGGAGCCAGATCCCAGACCGGATCGCCATATCGCGAGATATGCGCGCGATCGACCCCAGGGCGGAGCGGTGCGGAGATGAGCACCGGGAGGGCGTCACGTTCATTGCAGCTGTCGGCCAGAAGCTGGAGAGCGGTCATGCGCGGGCCTCGGGTGGCAGGTAAACCATGGGAGGTTCGGCCGCGACCTGCGCCCGGGCCCTTGCCACGACATCGTCGCCGAAGGCGGGCAGGATCTGCTGAACAATGCGGTCACGGGCATGGCCGAACTTGGCTGCCCAATCGGCTGCGCTCAGGCCGGCTCGCTGATCATCGACAAAGGAGAGGAACGCGAGGATGGCGGGTAGCTTGCGCGCGGTGATGACCGCGTTGCGACAATCGAGGCAACCCCAGAACGGCGTTGGGCACGCGGTACCGGCAGATGCAAAGGGACTGGAATAGAAGTTGCCGCAGCTGGCAAGCCAGACGTCCTGTTCGCCGTCGAGAAGTGCGCGCGAGACGCCTTCATCATCCGGAGTAGGGCTCGCCAACTCGCCGCGCAGTCGCTCCTCGTCGGGAGGAGGAAGTGCCCTGGGACCGGGCAGCGCCGCTTCGAGGGCGTCCGCCACGGCCTGCTCGTGCAGCGGTCTGAGCGCCGGAATATCGGCGTAGTGCCGTGCCGCGATCTCGGCGGTATGGCCGACGGCGAAGCGGGCCATGTGCCCTTCGGTCTTCAGGTACCACAAGGCCTTGTGCGTCTTGCGCAGGTGCGAAAGGCGCAGATAGAGCGGTCGGCCGGCGTCATCGACAATGCCGTGACGCTGCGTCCAGGCGTCGATCGTCATGCGCGGATGGCGAATACCAGCGGTGATCTCGCCGTGCTGATAATAGACCCACAGGCAATCGCTGGCATGATGTACCCGCGCCTTGGCCGTAAGCGCGATAATGCGCCGGATCAGGCCGCCCGGTGTTGTCGAGGCGCCGTCCCTGACCCGGATGGTCTTGTGTTCGGCACCATGCGCGCGAAGCTTGGTGTATGCGATCTCCACCGTCCCGCCCGAAGCGTTGCGCAGGCAATCGATGGTGAGAGTCTTGCAGCACTCGAGTTCGAGGCCGGTCT
The DNA here is from genome assembly GCF_001556015.1 of Novosphingobium sp. CCH12-A3. Classification (NCBI taxonomy): domain Bacteria; kingdom Pseudomonadati; phylum Pseudomonadota; class Alphaproteobacteria; order Sphingomonadales; family Sphingomonadaceae; genus Novosphingobium; species Novosphingobium sp. CCH12-A3. Next base: position 30,332 of record NZ_LSIA01000236.1, read on the forward strand.
CGAGCGAAAAAAGGACCAGTAGCGGCACGACATCGGCGGATGTGAGGTAATGGGCACCATGCAGCGCCATGGCGAAATCCGGGCTGACGATGCTCCGGTTCCAGCGTCTGGCGTAAAGCGCCATCCACTCGGCATCGCGATGCTTCAGGGTACCGCGAGCCTCTATCGCTAGGTGCGCCTTGTGGGCGGCCACCTCAAGATCCGGCACGTCGTCATAGCGTGGGCCGGCCCGCAAGCGCGCCTCGATGCCGACAAGATCGGTGCGCGCCGCTTCGCGTAGCTGGCGGGCAACGAACGGACTGTACGCGTCACGAGGGCGAGACCGGGCATAGGGATGCGAACTCACGTAGCGAAGCCGATCGCGGAGCCCCGGGTCAAAGAGATCCGGTTGATCGACGGCGACCCGGCGCAGGATGGAAACGATCTTGGCGACATAGGTCGGCGCGTGCACTCGCGACTTGCCTTGTGCGGCGAGCCATCTCTCGAATCCATCGATATGGTGGGTACGAAGGTCTGCCGGGCCGTTGATCCGATCGCCTGTCCCGGCAAGATAGGCAAAGAAGCTCGGCAACTGCGTGACGTATGTCTTGATCGACGAACGCACCATGATGGGGCCGCGCGGGGCGACCAGCATGAACAGGCCCCGTGCAAAGGCGAGAGCCAGGCCACGGGGCCGGAAGCTGGTGAAATCCACGAGCAACTCACCGCCGTATGGCGGATCGATCATGAAGCGCAGCGTGCTGATCTGCGACCATGGATCGGCCTCGGGCGCAGTCGCCGAGGCCTCGAAACTGACCTTGCGTCCTTTGCGTGGAGCAGCGGTCATGATGGAAGATAGCCCGGTACGAGTGCCAACAGCTCTTCGACCGCCGCATCAACGGTATCGGCACGCGTGGCGAGGTGATCGAGATAGATCGAGGTCGTGGCGAGGCTTGAATGACCGAGCAATCGCTGAACCTGCTGAAGCGGATCGCCGACCAACTGGCGATAACCATCCATGGTGCCCACCGGTGCCGCCGCCTCGGCAAGGCGGCGCTGGATCAGCATCGCCAGCATGTGGACCGCAAAGGAATGCCGGAGTTGATGGGGGCTGACCCGGACCGGGATGCCGGCATCCGTGCAGCGGCGGCTCGCCCGCGCGAAGATCGCTTCCCACGAGTTGGGGAGCACCGGTTGCCCGACCTCGGTCAGCCAGAGCACCGCTGCTTCGCAGGGCGTTCCGTCGTCATCGCAAATGACGAGCCTGGCGCGTTCATCCGGTGTGACGACCTCCATGTCCATCGTGCCACCGCCAACGAGATGCAATGCGCTCGGCCCGAATGAGGGGCAGTGGATGAAGATCGGGCGGTCGATGGCTTCCCAGCCACGGCGTCTTGCGAACTTGGCGACGGCTTCGGCTCGCTCAACGGCGATATAGGCGTCAAACACCGGCAACAAACGGCGCGGCAGCAACATGCTACGCCCCCTGTCCCCCTTGGTGAGTGCCGCCGGAAGCTCTACCCGCCGCTGCCGTTCCGCGCGGGCATCGCCAACCGGAATCTGGGCAGTGAGCAGGTGGGATGCCTCTTCGAGGCGCAGGCCGGTGGTGACCAGCAGATCGGCGAACAGCGCGTTGCGCGCGCCATTCCGGTCACGTGCTCCAGGACGCTCGGTCCCTTCTATGGTCAGGCCGCGCAATCCGACCTCTCGGAAGGCGCGGTAATCGGTGAGATCGATGAAGCGGACATCGGACCGACGGGCCGCGCGTTCATAGGCGTCGTTGCGGCCCGTGACGGCCGCTCGACGCCCTCCGTGCGAACTTCGCCAGACCTGACGGTGGGTAAATGGTGTGCGCTCGATCAGGCCCTCCCGCTCGGCCCATCGGTAAAGCTTGTCGAGCGAGGCAATCGCCCGGTTCCACGTCGACGCCGAAACCCGAAACTCAGCATCGCTGCGCCGCCGGGCACGATGATAGGCACTGACATCATCGGTATCGGCTTGCCAGACAGACTTGCCGCGCGCGGAGGCGAGGAAGCGAACCCAGACCAGAACATCATAGCCGTGAGCGCGCAGCGAATGGCGCGAACGCGCCCCGTTCAACGGCAGATCGAGGAAGTAGCGGTCGAGGTCTGGATCGTAGATCTCTCCACCTTGCAGGATCATTGGGATGTAGGAGTCCAGGCCATCCGCCGCCCGGCGTTCCTGAATGACGATCGACGTGTCTGAAGTATCCACAGCTTGCCAGTCCCTCCCCCGGACCCCCTCCCGAATCCAGATCGCACACCTTGCGCGCCTGCGGGACGGTGGCCATCAGGCCGGACTACGCCAGCTTATGGATAGCGCTTCATCCGGCCTGATGACCCCCTGCGTTGTGCCAAGAACATACCGTTCAATGGTGCGTCAGGCACGGTGCAGACTGTCCAGATAAGGC
>NZ_LSIA01000237.1:0-6102 GCF_001556015.1 Novosphingobium sp. CCH12-A3
AAGGCCTGACCGCCTGGATCCACCACCTGCAAGGCCACAACGGACCCGTCGACGATCCCCTCGCCGACAAACTCTCCCGCGCCGCCAAAAGCGCCGATCCCATGACCGCGCTGTTCGGGGACGGCGGGCCGATGGCGGGAGTTTGGACGTTCAAGCCGTGACGGGACCCGGTCAGCGGTAGAATTCGTCCTCGATGCGGGCGAGGGTTTCGAACCCGTCGCCGATGTGCTGGCGCATGGCGCGTTCGGCACCATCGGCGTCCCCGGCGAGAATCAGTGCAAGCATGGCCTGATGATCGGCGTTGGCGGTCTTCAGGCGCTCCTCGTCGTAGAAGCTTTCGAAAAGAAGGCGATGGATCGGCACGTTCAGCCGCTGAAGGTGATCGGCGATGACCTTGTTGCCCGATCCTTCGACGATCAGGCGATGCCATTCATTGTTGAGCCTGCCGAACCGGTCCGGCGCGCGTTCGCGCACACAGGCGTCAAGCTGGTCCTGCAAGGCCTTGAGCCGGCCCAGCATGACGGCATCGGCATTCACGGTGAAATCGTGCGCCGCCATGCCTTCGAGCGCCATGCGCGCCCGATAGATCTGGCGGACCTCGTCAAGCGTGGAGCTGCGGACCGACGCGCCGCGAAATTCCTCGATCTCGACAAGGCCTTCGCCTTCGAGCCGCTTGAGCGCCTCGCGCACCTTTGACCGGCTCGCCCCGGTCTGGCGGATGATATCGACCTCGACCAGTCGCTGGCCCGGCACGAAGCGGCCGGTCCGGATGCGTTGACGGACCCAATCGGCGATTTCCTGCCCCGAAGGGGCGCGATCAATGGCTGCATCCTGGACCATGCGCAACCTTATCGCTGGTTCTGGACGAAATTGTCAACAATATCGTTGTCCATTTTTGTGTTGTAAGCGCTTGCGGGATAGGTGATCACTGAGGTGCAAGAGCGGCGGATCGATCCGTCGGGGAGAGCATTGTGAAGGGAATCCGCAATCTTACGGGCGCCAGCATGGCGCTGGCAAGCGTGGCCACGTTCGTCGCTGGGCCCGTTGCTGCCGCCGCGGACGGCTATCCAGATGTCGTGCGCCAGTCGATCTACGTGCCGGTGCGCGATGGCACGAGGCTGGCGGTGAACATCTACCGGCCCGCCAGTGGTGCCACGGTTGCGCCTGAGCGTCTGCCGGTGATCTTCTCGTTCACGCCCTATCGAGCGCGCTTCAGGGACAAGGATGGCAAGGTCGTCGAACTTGCGCTTGATGATCGCCTCGCCATGCGCTCGCTGATCCGGGCGGGTTACGTTGTGGCCACCGCCGACATTCGCGGCAAGGGCGCTTCCTTCGGACACCGTCGGGGATTTCAGGATCGTACCGAGGCCTATGACGGTTACGATCTGGTCGAGTGGCTGGCGCGCCAGCCGTTCTCCACCGGCAAGGTGGGCATGATCGGATGCTCCTACCTCGGCGGATCGACGTTCCATACTGCCACGACAACGCCGCCGTCGCTCAAGGCCGTGTTCATCGGCGCTTCCGACCTCGACAAGTATGCCTTCGTGCGGCGCGGCGGCATCCCTGCGCAGTTCAACACCCGGCCTGACGAGCCCGCCGAAGTCGACCTCGCCAGCGTCCCGGTTGACGCCGACACGGATGGGGCGATGCTGAAGGCCGCCGTGGCCGAGCATGCCGCCAACACGCCGATGGCCCCGCTGTGGTACGGCATGCCTTATCGCGACAGCGTTTCGGCCTTCACCGGAAACGAGTTCTGGAACGAGGTCGGCACGTTCAACTACCTGGACCGCATCCGTGCCGCAGGCATCGCCACCTACTTCTGGAGCAACTGGCAGGACGAGCCGACAGCGCAGGCCCTGATCAGCGCCGCCAACATGCCGGGCTCAAGGTTCCTTGCCGGGCCCGGAAGCCATTGCGTGCCGCCGCCGGGGTTCGACTTTACCGGTGAGGTCACGCGCTATTTCGACCACGCTCTGAAAGGCGCGGCCAATGGCATGGAGTCTGCCCCGCGCGCGACCTACTGGCTCGAAGGCATGGATGGGAAGGGCGGTTATGTTCGCTCCAACCTGCTGCCGGGCGAGGGGGCCAAGCCGGTGTCATGGTTCCTTGAAGAGGGGAAGAGCGGCACGGCGCGATCGGTGAATGATGGTCTCCTCCGCGCCTCGGCGGGCGGACGCGGCGCGGATCGCTTCACGGTCAATTACGATCTTCCGGACCCCGAGTACTTCGCGTTCTGGGCCCAGCCGATGGACGCCAATGGCCTGTCCTATACCACGCCCGCGCTGACTGCGCCGGTGAAGCTGGTGGGCTTCCCCGTGGCGCGGCTGGCGGTTTCGACCGACAAGACTGACGCAAACGTCTTCGTCTACCTCGATCAGGTCGATGCGAGCGGCAAGGCCGAGGTCGTGGCGTTCGGGCGGCTCGCGCTATCGCACCGCAAGGAGGGCAAGGCCCCCTACGACACGATGGGCTTGCCGTGGCATTCGGGAATGATGGCCGATGTCGCGCCGGTTCGGCCCGGTCAGGTCGTGCGCGTCAACATCGACATGACGCCGGTGTCGCGCGTGGTGCCAGCGGGCGCGCGGCTGCGGCTGACCGTGGCGGGGGCCGATCCGCGCCAGCGCAATCTCAAGGACATTCGCCAGAACCCGGCGCCGGTCATCACCGTGCATCGCGGCGGCGCCAATGCATCCCGGCTCGATCTGCCGGTAAACGACTGAGTTCTTTTTGAAATGCAAAGCCGCATCGACGGCTCAGGGAAGGAGTAGGGGATTATGAAGGGCAAGAGGATCGGGGCCTCGCGGGCCATGCTGAAGCTGGGGTGCTGCGCGCTGGCGATCACGCTTTCGGGTGCGGCCTTCGCGCAGGGGGCGGCGCAGGATACACCTGAAGAGGGCGCGGCCAGCAACGCCGAGATCATCGTCACCGGCAGCCGCGTGCGCGGCGAGGCGCCGGTCGGCTCCACCGTCACGACGCTGGGCCGCAAGGAGATCGAAGCCTCTAGCCAGGTCACCGTTGACCGCATGATCAAGGAGATCCCGCAGGTCTTCGACCTCGGCGTGTCCGAGAACTCGCGCGGGCAATCGGGCGGCAGCGGCAACATCACCTATGGCAACTCGGTCAACCTGCGCGGTATCGGACCTTATGCCACGCTGGTGCTGGTCGATGGCCACCGCGTGACCAACAACAGCCGCTCTATCGATCCTTCGGTCATTCCTTCGCTGGGCATCGAGCGCGTGGAAGTGGTCGCCGATGGCGCTTCGGCGATCTACGGGTCCGACGCGGTGGCGGGCGTGGTCAACCTGATCCCGCGCCGCTCGCTCGATGGTGGCGAAGTGTTTGCCCGCACCGGCATCTCCAGCCGGGGCGACTTCCATGAATATACCTTGGGCGCAGCGCTGGGCAAAGTGTTCGAACGTGGCCAGATCATGGTCGCCTACGAGCATGTCGAACGTTCCAACCTTTCGGGCGACGACCGTGATTTCTTCACCAGCGACCAGCGTCGCTTTGGCGGCGGCGATTATCGCATCGTCCGCTGCGCACCGGGCAATATCAACGCCAACGGCACGACTTATGCGATTCCCTCCAGCGGGGTGACGCAGGCCACCGCAGGAAGTCTCACTGCCGGTTCGCTCAACAAGTGCGACGAGCTCGACAATCAGGACCTGATACCGCGCCAGAAGTATGACTCTGTCAACAGCACTGGCCGCTACGAACTGACCGACTGGCTCGACGTGTTCTACGATGGGTTCTATTCCAAGCGCTCGTTCTATCGCATCTCGGCCTACTCGAATGCGCGCCTGACGGTGCCGCAGACCAACGCCTTCTTCGTGCGGCCCGATGGCTTTACCGGCTCGAGCTACACGCTCGACTACAACTTCCGGAACGACCTGCCGACCAACGATTCCTATGGCTACGCCCGTTCTTGGCAGATCACACCGGGCCTGAAAGCGAAGTTGCCGGGTGGCTGGGAAGCCGAGGCCCTGTTCGGCTATGGCAAGACCAACGACTTCTCCGGCTCCTACTTCGGCGTGAACAATGCGGCCCTCAACGCCGCGCTCGCCAGCAGCGATCCGGCGACGGCGTTCGATCCCTATGGTCTCGGCCGCACCAGCCAGGCCGTGCTCGATGGCATCGCCAACCAGATCTTCCTTGCGCCGACAAATGGCCGCCTGCGTACGTACGAAGCGCGGCTCAACGGCGGGCTCTTCGCGCTGCCGGGCGGCGAAGTGAAGCTGGCGACGGGGTATGAGCGGCAGGACTTCAAGGTCGCGCTCGGCTCCGCACGCGGCGCGCCGACGAACCCGATCACCTTCCGCAACTTCGGCCGCAAGGTCGATTCGTTCTATGGCGAGCTGTTCATTCCCGTGTTCGGGCCGGACAATGCCATGCCAGGGTTCCAGCGGCTCGAGATCAATGCCGCGGTCCGTCATGACAAGTACAGCGACGTCGGCAGCACGACCAATCCCAAGTTCGGCGTGAACTGGGTGCCGGTCGACGGGATCAAGCTGCGCGGCAGCTATGGCACATCGTTCCGCGCGCCGACGATCCCCGAGATCTACGGCAATTCCAACAACCTGTTCGGCCAGTCCTACCAGAACCCGGCAGGCGGCGCGCCGTTGCAGGGCTATGCCCTTTCGGGCCCGAACCTCGATCTGAAGCCCGAGACGGCGACGTCATGGTCGGTCGGCGCGGACTTCGAACCGACCCGCAACCTGCGCTTCTCGGTCACCTACTGGGACGTGAACTACAAGAACCAGGTGCTGGCGAACCTCTCCAACCTCGCCATCCTTGGCACCGAGGCGCAGTATGCAGGAACGGGCATCATCCTGCGTGGCACCGATGCCGCCACGCGCGTGCAGCAGCTGCTGGCGCAGGGCGTGACGCTGGCGGGCGGGTCGTTCCCCGGTGGCAACCCGGCCAACGTGACCCTGTTCGTCGACGGGCGCAGCCAGAACCTTGGCGTCTCGATCACCCGTGGCATCGATTTCACCGCCACGTGGCGCGCCGAACTGGGCAGCGAGGATGCGCTGACCTTCAACGCTTCGGGCACGTACCTCACCAAGTACCGCGTGGCGCTGACGCCCAAGGCGCCGCTGATCGATCGGCTGGACTACATCTTCAACCCGCTCAAGTTCAAGGCGCGGGGCAGCGTGACCTGGGATCACGGTCCGTTCAGCGCGCGGGTGCAGGCGATTCATGTCGGTGGCTACTTCAACAACCTGACGGTCGGCGGCCAGAACGTGAAGAGCTACACCCCGGTTGACCTCAACCTCACGTTCCGCATCGGCGACCAGCAGGCAAGCGGGTTCTTCGAGAAGGGGATGACGCTCGGCCTCGAAGTGCGGAACGTGTTCGACACCGATCCGCCTTACGTGAACCTTGCGCCAAGCGGCAACGGCAGCGGTGGTTATGACGCCACCGCCAGCGATCCCATCGGGCGGCTGTTTGCGGTAAGCCTGCGCAAGTCGTTCTGAGAACTGAAGGGTCGCGAGTGCGCAAGGCGGTTACCATGGTGCTGGCGGGGGACCTCGTGCTCGACGAGCCCGATGCCCCCTACTGGCTGGCGGGAATTGCCCCGGCGCTGAAGGAGGCCGACCTTGCGGTGGGTCACCTCGAGGTGCCGCACACCGGGCGGGGACAGGAGCTGCAAGGCGACGTTCCCGCGCCGGGCGCGCCGCCCGGGAACGTCGCGGCCATCGCTGCGGCGGGGTTTCACATGCTGAGCCTTGCCGGAAACCACATTGCCGATTGCGGGGCAGAAGGAATCGCTGACACGCTGTCCCTCATGGCCGAGGCAGGTCTCGTCGGATCGGGCGCAGGACTGTCGCTGGTCGAGGCGCGCAAGCCGGCGATGGTCGAGCGCTGCGGCATGCGCATTGCCCTGCTCAGCTACAACTGCGTCGGACCGGAAATGAGCTGGGCCCGCGAAGCGCAGGCCGGGTGTGCCTATCTGCGGATCGAAACTGCAGATGGTGGACCGATCGCCCCTGCCGCCGATCTTGTCGTTGTGACGGATCAGGCGCTCGAAGTGCTCCGCAAGGATATCGCGGCGGTGCGCGAGAAGGCAGACTTCGTCATGGTCGCGCTACATAAGGGGGT
>NZ_LSIA01000238.1:0-1423 GCF_001556015.1 Novosphingobium sp. CCH12-A3
GGTCACGTCCGTCAATGAGGTGTAATTTGGGGTGTGGTCACCGGGCTGCATGGTCAGGCGGCCTTGGGTGTAATCTGTAGCGGCTGAGCCTCCTCGATCATTGGTGTGGCAAGGGCTGCCATGCCCTCGATCTGCATGTAGCGGTGCTGGAGCTGCCACTCGTCATTCTGCTCGAGCAGGACGGCGCCGACGAGTCGGATGATGCTGTCCTCGTTGGGGAAGATACCGACGACGTCAGCACGGCGCTTCACCTCCTTGTTCAGGCGCTCCAGCGGATTGGTGCTGTGCAGCTTGACCCGGTGCTGCTCGGGGAAGGTCATGTAGGCCAGGACATCGTGCTCGGCGTCGTCCATGCAGGTTCCCAGCTTCGGCCAGCGGGTGCGCAGTTGGTCGGCGACCTGGCGCCAGACCTGGGTAGCGGCCGCATGATCGGGCTGGAGGAAGACCTGCCGGATGGCGGCGGCGACCACGGTGTTCTGCCCCTTGGGCACGTAGGCCAGTGCGTTGCGCATGAAGTGGACGCGGCAGCGCTGCCAGGTGGCGCCGAGCACGCGGGTGATCGCCGCCTTGAGCCCCTCGTGGGCATCGGAGATGACCAGCTTCACTCCCTTGAGGCCGCGGCGGGCCAGGTCCTTGAGGAAGCTCGACCAGAACGGCTCGGCCTCGCTGGGACCGATGTGCAGGCCGACGATCTCGCGCTTGCCCTCGGTGTTGACCGCGACCGCTATTATCGCCGCGACACTGACGATACGGCCGCCCTCGCGGACCTTGAGGTAGGTCGCGTCCAGCCAGAGGTAAGGCCAGTCGCCCGCCAGCGGCCGCTTGAGGAAGGCGTGCACGCGTTCGTCGATGTCCTTGCACAGCTTCGAGACCGAAGACTTGGAGATGCCGGTCATGCCCATGGCCTGAACCAGCTCGTCGACGCGCCGGGTGCTGACGCCGGCGATCCATGCTTCCTGGATCACCGAGACCAGCGCCTTCTCGACGGTCTTCCTGGGTTCCAGGAAGCCAGGGAAGTAGGCCCCGGTCCTGAGCTTGGGGATCTTCAGGTTGAGCGTGCCGAGCCGGGTGTCGAGGCTGCGCTCTCGGTAGCCGTTACGCCAGGTCGTGCGGTCGCCGGATCGCTCGTGTCGGCCGGCGCCGATCACGCCGTCGACATCGGCCTCCATGATCAGCTGCAGCACGCTCTCGGCAATGCTGCGCAGGAAATCGCTGTCTCCGGTCTTCGCCATCAGCTCGGCAAGCGGTAGTCTGTCTTCGGTCATCGGGATCAACTCCTCGGGTGGGTGTGACGTGTGGAAACTCCACCTTACCGATGAGCCCGGTGGCCACCGAGATCGAAACTGCTGGTGGTGGGGCATGCCCCACCACCAGCAGCACCTAAATCTCCACCGAAAATTACACCACGAGCGCGGACGCTAAC
>NZ_LSIA01000239.1:0-499 GCF_001556015.1 Novosphingobium sp. CCH12-A3
TGAAATTGCTGTCCGTCGCTCGACGAAGTGGTGCCGTCTCCCCACAGCGCGGCGAGCGGCATGGCGCGATGGGCGTCGATCAGCCTTCCCAACGCTTCGCCATAGGCGGCTTCGCTGATGTGCCAGTCGTGAAGATGGGCGAGCTGACGCAGACTTGCGCCCCGGCAGGTTTCCGCCATGCGTGTGAGGCCGAGATTGATGCCATCGGCGAGGATGACCGTGAGCAGCGCATTGCGATCGTCGGCTTCCCGGCCCGAACGCCGGTGGATGAAGCATTCGCTGAACCCGGTCCAGGCATCGACCTCCAGCAGAAGATCGGTGATCTTCACGCGCGGCAGTCGATCATAGGCGGCGCGACGGGCAATCTCGGTGGCGGGCGGTGTTGCCGCCTTCAGCGGCGAGATGATGAGACCGTTTTCGTCAAGCTTAACCTGGGGCAGCTCCCCTTGCCGTGCAAGGACCGTTACCTGCTCGATCGCCGTGTCGAGCCTGGTGCGCC
>NZ_LSIA01000024.1:0-2392 GCF_001556015.1 Novosphingobium sp. CCH12-A3
ACCTGCAAGAAATGCGCGGCGAGCTGCCGAACGATGGCGGACATGTCGAGCTGAGCGGCGCGCTTCGCACGTGCCCCACATAGTCACGTTCAGGCCAGAGCCCCCGGTCACAGCTTGTGTGTCCGACAACTACGCCAGGACAGCGATCATGGCACGTGGCACAAAGTCCGAGTATCCGGCAACGGCGGAAATCATCGCACCCGCCATCGCCGGAGCCTTCCGTGCCGCCACCCGATAGTCGGGTAATGCCGAGCACCATCTTTACGATTGCGTGAACGCTCCACGGTCGATCTGTATTGGAGAAGTCAGTGTCAACCGCCGAATTTGTCAACCGGCTACCCGAATTGCTCCGCCCCAATCCAGCAAGGGTAGTGATCAGACCCTATATGCCGTCGACGGAAACCTATAAATATGCGGTACCGGATCAGCCACGTGCGCAGCGCATCGCCGACCGCGTCCTGGCGCTCGACCCAGCATCGCTCCACGATGAGTTGCAACGCATTCTTGATGATTTCTCGGGAAGGCATCGTGAGGTTCCGTCCCTGTTTTTGCGGCGGTTCCACGAGGTTGATGGCATCATCGTCTGTGATTGCGAGGTCACCCATGAACAGGCGCTCTTGATCGGTGCCCATTTTTGCAACGAATATTCCTATGAGGCAGCAGCGCTTTTCAATCCGAGCATCGTCCTGCATCCTGATCAGTCTGCTGTACCTGAAAACTCTCTCCGATTCATTCTTTCCCTGCGAGGCGTGGGCGAGGGGCATATCTCCTCCGTCACCTTTCGCACCGGGTTTTGCGCCGCGGACGGAACCATAGCAATCAATCCTCCGAGCCCCATGCCGCTCGTGCTGGAGACTGAAAACATCTCCGGCGAGGACGGGCCGGACGCGGGCATTCGGATCAAGTGCGATGGCAGCCACGATCTCTCGGAGATCGTGATCTTTCCGACAACCCCCAGCCAGCGTGGTGGCATCGAAGACCTTCGCTTGGTCCGCTTCCTGGACGACGATGGCCGAGCCACCTATTTCGGTACATATACGGCATTTAGCGGCCAGTCCGTCCGGCAGGAGTTGTTGTCCACGCCGGACTTCCGGACATTCGAACTCAGACCGCTGCGTGGGGATGCCACCGGTAGCAAGGGCATGGCGCTTTTCCCCCGACGCATTGCCGGGCACTTTGCCATGCTTGGGCGCGAGGATAACGAAAATATCTGGTTCCTGACGTCCGCGGACATTCACGACTGGAGTGGCGGAGCGAAAGCCATCGAACCTCGCTGGCCTTGGGAGTTTGTCCAGATCGGTAATTGCGGATCGCCGATCGAGATCGACGAAGGCTGGCTGGTCGTAACTCATGGAGTCGGCGCCGTTCGGAACTATTGCATCGGGGCGTGCCTGCTGGACCGTGACGATCCCTCGAAGCTGCTGGCGCGGACGAAGCTACCGCTTTTGCGGTCGGACATGGATGAGCGCGAAGGTTATGTGCCAAACGTAGCCTACAGCTGCGGCGCGATGGTACATAATCGGGTGCTGGTACTGCCTTATGCCATTGCTGACAGCTTCACCACTTTTGCCACTATTCCTCTCGAGCGTCTGCTGGCCGCCATGGATTAGTCACTGTTGCCGACCTGTCCTGCTCTCGAGTCCGAACCATAGTTACACATCGGCACAACAACGATGCCAGTGCGATAATTTATGGCCATCTCAGAGACGGACTTCGCACATTACGTATACAGCAAGGCGGAAGGTGACACCATTTCACGGGCAAGCTCCGGAAGGGGCGACAATCGACCGGGCATATGCTCGATCGAACGGGAAACCCAGACTTGAAGGAATGGATACTTGCGCAAGAAGACGGCAATGATCGCTTCGCTCGCAGCTCTCGGCTTCCTCGCCGTCAGTGCCGGACCGGTGCTGGCGGACGGGATGCCGCCGGGCATGCCCGATCTTGAGGAGACCCTCAAGGCCAGGCCGGCGCCTGCCCAGCCCGATCCTGCCCACATGCAGGGCATGGCTCACGGTAAGGAGCAGATGCACGGCCAGATGATGCAGGGCCATCGAATGGCGATGCGGGATTCGCAGGACCAGGACGGCGCCTCCGGCATGTCACACAGGTCGGACGGTGGTTGCTGACCCTGCCATCATTCCATCAGACGACAAGGTTGACGGACAAGATCATGGCCGCTTTCAACCGAAGCCTTGGTCCGCCGTTCCCACGGCGGGCCAATCGCTTTTCTGGCCGGTCTCAGGACGAGAAAACCAGGCCGGGTCACATTTTTGATCGATCCCGGATCATCATTTTACGCGCCTGCTCCAGCAGGCACACGGCCGATCGGATTTCGATTCGTAACTTACGTATACAGACTGCGTCTCGCTAGCAGCATTGAAGCTTCGGA
>NZ_LSIA01000240.1:0-1010 GCF_001556015.1 Novosphingobium sp. CCH12-A3
AGGGCGACCTGGTCGAGGTGCAGGGCCGCCTCCACTACTCGAAGTGGACCGACCGGGAGGGCGTCGAACGCTACGCGGTCGAGATCGTCGCCGAGGAAGTCCTTTTCCTGTGACACCGAGCCCGGGAGGCGGTAGCGCCGCCTCCCATTGGGACCATCCGGACCGGCCCCCGATTGCTCATGAAGACGATGTCCAGAAGGAGCGGCGGTTGCGAAAAGGCAACACTCCGCGTTCTTTTCGCACTTGCAGCATGTAGGGGGCTGGCCCCTATGTGGCATGCCTTTCAGGCATCCTCTCCCAAAACTTTCCAAGGGGCTGGCTCACGCCGGCCCTATTTTTTTGCCTGTCGGGTCGGGGCTTGTGCCCCTTGCGGGGCATGACATCTGTGACACTTTGCCCTCGAGCAGAGTGTCATGTTGCGCTGCGCCCGTGACATGCGCGGAGGGCGGGTCATCGATTATGCCTGCACGATGGCGGAAGTAGTCGCGGAGAGAGGGCAGCGCACGTGTGGCAGGGCAAACCAGATGGCGTCTCCGGGCGAAGTGTCACGGGCGACAAATGACAGGGCAGGGCACAAAGGGGATTCACAGGATTCACCTTTTGTGCTCAATACTGATTGATGGAACGAGCCCCTGAAATCACTGGCGTCGGTGGGATCTACGCGGTCCTGGTCGAAGCCTCGAACCGCCCGCGCTATGCGTTTCTCGTCCTTCAACTGGTAGCCGAAATTGCCGACGGGCGAGGGCAGGCCGGACCCTTCGTCGCGCAGGGCGGCGTGCCGGTGCTCCTGCGCGAATGGCTCTGCTCTCAGCTTCTGCCGATGAGCGAACAGCCCGCTCGTCGTGCGGCGATGCGTGCGCGCGTTGCCGCTGCGCTGAAGGACGAACTGACCGGTGACGCTGTTCGCGATGCCGCGCACATCGAAGCGGCGGTGGAAGAGCAGGTCCAGGCCGTGGGCCGCGCCAATGTCAGCCGCGCGATTTCCGATCTGGTCCGCGCCGGGCTGATGA
>NZ_LSIA01000241.1:0-11551 GCF_001556015.1 Novosphingobium sp. CCH12-A3
GCAAGATCGTGCGCGAGATGCAGGGCCGCCGTCCAGGCGATCCCGCCGCGCTGATTTCCGACAACAGCCGCATCAAGGCCACGCTGCCGTGGGTGCCGCGCTATGATGATCTGGACACAATCGTCACCCACGCCCTGGCCTGGGAGCGCAAGCTGGACGAGATTCGCCCTGATTGAGTTTGGACCCTAGCCACCGATTGACCGGAACACGCCGTCAGGCTGGCAGAAAAAGCGCCCCTGCCGGCCTGCGGTTCTTTCGATCGTGTTCCATTCGTCCATCCGGTCGGTCCCGAAGGTCAGCGAAAGGAACACCGCGCGCTCGTCGAGCCGGCCGACGGCGGTGGAGTGGACGAAGCCCGAGCCGAACGCCACGCCCTTGCCCATGCGATAGCGGTATTCGCGTTCCTCGCCCCTCACTGAAACATAGGCGAGGCCCATCGCGCAGGCGTTGGGGGTCAGCGGTGCCATCACGGTGAAGGCCGTGTTGCCTTCCGTCAGCCAATCGCGGTGCATGTCATGCGCCTCGCATCGGCTGCGGGTGACGAAGAAGCCGGAATAGAGCCGGATCACGGCATCGTGCGCCACGAACGGCGCGACCGCCTCGTCGAGCCTGAGCCGACGCAACAGGCCATCGAACCACCAGTAGGTCGCCTCGTCGGCATTGCTCAGCCAGCAGATATCGCTCTTCCATGCCGCGGGACGCTGGTTGTAAAGCCACTGTCCGCCGGGCAGCGTATACGTCGCCTTGTCCTCTTCCATTCTCCGCGCGGCCTCGGCCAGCGGGGCAAGCTCGTCGAGAATCGCTTGTGGCACATCGAATTCGAGCACGTTCCTGGCCATCAGCGAGGGGTTGAGAAAGACCGACTGCCCGGGCTTGTGCAGCAGTCCTGTCATGATCGAAGAGGTCATCCGCCCGGTTCCCGTCCATCCCGCGAGGCCCCGCCCGCATCAGCACGATTTGCATGCCCATGACGGCCGGGCAAGCGCCATCCTCGGCACCTGCAGGGTTGACTTGGGTCTTTGCCCCCACTAACGGCCACGCTTCAGTTTTCAGCCCGGTCAGCTTCGGGCAAAGGGATTCGACATGAAGATTCGCAACAGCCTGAAGTCGCTCAAGGACCGCCACCGGGACAACCGCGTGATCCGCCGCCGTGGCCGCGTCTATGTGATCAACAAGACCCAGAAGCGCTTCAAGGCGCGCCAGGGCTAATTCACCAGTTTCGGTGCAGTCTCGCGACGGCGGGGCTGCACCGGAAACCGACAGGCTTCTGCAAAAGCCACGCAGCCCCCGCCGAAATGCGGGGGCGCAGTCGTTTATGGGCCGCGCATCGCAGGATCGCGAATCGAGAGGCTGGCATGTCCGTAGAAGCGGTAGTCTGGGACATCGGCCGTGTGCTGGTGCAGTTCGACCTTTCCGGCATCTACGCCGAAGCGATCCCCGATCGGGCCAAACGCGCCCGATTCGTCTCCGAAGTCGTCACTGAGGACTGGCACGCCCAGCATGACGAGGGCGTACCGTTCGCGCAGATGGTCGCCACCCGCACGGCGCAGTTTCCGCAATACGCCGACCTGATTGCGCTCTACGCCAGCAACTGGCTTGCCAGCCTGCCGGGTCCGGTGCCCGGCACGCACGAACTGATCGAGCGTCTGGCCGCGCGCCAGGTCCCGCAATACGCGATCACCAATTTCGGCATCGAGTCATGGGGCCTGTTCCGCCCGACCTTCCCGATTCTCGACCACATGGGCGACATCGTGATCTCGGCGGTCGAACGGCTGGTAAAGCCCGACCCGGCAATCTTCCACCTCGCTGCCCGCCGCTTCGGTCGTGCGCCCGAAACCATGCTGTTCATAGACGACAACGCCGCTAACATCGCGACGGCCAGGTCGCTGGGGTGGCACGTCCACCACTTCGTCGGCGATCCCGATGTGCTGGAGCAGCGAATGCGCGCGCTGGGCCTGCTCTAACCCCGCTTCTCACCTGCAGAAACAACGTCACCCCGGACTTGCTCCGGGGTCCCGCTTCCTTCTTGGCCACGGCGCCAACCGAAGCCGGAAGCGGGACCCCGGGTCAAAGCCCGGGGTGACGGCAAGGGGGAGGAGAGAGGTGTAACGCACCCTCTCGCCCCCACGTGATCAAAGCCCGTCGATGGCCTTGCTCACCAGCACGTTCACGGCAACGCGGCGGTTCTGCGCCTTGCCTTCCTCGGTCGAATTGTCCGCCGCCGGATCGGATTCGGCCATGCCGGTCGGCGTCAGCATGCGGTAGGGCGCCCAGCGGCACTGCTGCTGCAGGAAATTGATCACGCTGGCGGCGCGCTTCTCGCTCAAGGTCTGGTTGTATTCCTCGTCACCGACCGAATCGGTATAGCCCACCACCAGCATCAGCGCGTTCTCGGTGCCGTTTGCCATCGAGGCGGTCTGGCACAGCTCGGCCTTGGCCTGCGGGGTCAGCGCATACTTGCCGGTGTCGAAGTAGACGTTTGTCGTTGCCTTGATGTTGTATTTGTCGATGTCGCCCATGCGGCCCTTGAGCGCGGCAGTGGCAGCGGTCTGTTCGGCAAAGCCTTGCGCGGTGCCGTTGCGGATCATCTTCGCGGTCTTGAAGTCACCGTTGCGGAAGGTGATCTGGCTGGCCAGCAGCGCCTCGCCCGCCTGCATGGTCTTTACCGTCACGGGCAGGCCATTGAGCAGGTTTTCCGTCGTCAGCTTCTTCGATCCGAACAGGCCGGTGCTGGCCTTCACCGTCGTGGCGTCGTTGAAGAACACGATCGTGCTGGTGCCATCGTCGGCAGTGACCTTCATCTTGTCGCCCTTGCGCGCGGTGATGATACCCTTGACCTCGGGGCCCTTGGTCATCGCCGAGGTATCAGGCACGACCTCGCCTTCGACGATGATGTTGGGGTCCTGCATCCCGTTCTGCTGTGGCTGAGCGACAGCCATGGCGGAAACCGATGCGGCAGCCGCAGCGAGCAGCATCAGCCTTGCGCGCCGGGGGGTAGTGGTAGTCATCGAGAACGCTCCTTGCGACCTTCAAAAAGGTGTCGGTGTTGCGACGGAACTTTCCCGCAGATGAACGATCCCGCCCGGGAACCCGATTCCGGGCACTGGCAGCGCCAAGCGTGCGACGAACCGAGTGGGCCGTGCACTGATGAAGGACGGAATGAGCCCCTTTTTCTTGACCCTCCCGCAGGCGGGAGGGGTTGGGGGTAGGCAAGAAGCGCTGCCGCCCGCCACCTCAAGGGAAGGGAAACACCACCGGCAAATCGCCCTCGCGCCAAGGCGCGAACTTGCCCATCACGCTCGCGAACAACGCAGACTCAAGGTGCGCGCAAAGCCAGCGCTGCAGGTGCGGCAAAGGCTGGCTCTCGAACCAGACAGGGTCCGTCGCCGCAAACTGCCGCACGAACGGCATCACGGCCATATCGGCAAGGCCCCGCTCTTTCCCGCACAGTTGTCCGTGCTCTGCGAGCCGCGAATCCAGATCGGCAAGAAACGCCAAGCCGCTTTCCCGATGCTCCAGCGCATTGCTGTCATGCCGCTCCGGATACTTGTAGCGATCGAGGTCATGCTTGAATGGCCCGTCGTTGCGCGCGATCAGCCCCGCATCGTCGCGCTCCAGCCAGCCTTCGGGATCATGCTGCAAGAGCGCCCAGTGCATCACGTCGAGGCTCTGCTCGATCACCGCGCCGTCGGGAAGGACCACCACCGGCACCGTCCCCTTGGGCGAGGCTTCGAGCATCGCGGGCGGCTTGGCGGAAAGCTTGATCTCGCGCAGCTCCACGCTCACGCCGCTGACCGCAATCGCCAGTCGCGCCCGCATCGCATAAGGGCAGCGACGGAAGCTGTAGAGGACCGGCAATGCCATTGGCTCAGCCGCGCAAGGCGATCAGCGAGACCTGCCGGCCGTAGCCCGGCTCCTGGCGGTGCGTGGCGCGGCGGAAGGAATAGAACCGCTCTTCCTGCGCGTACGTGTCCTCGCCCATCATCCCGACCTTGGTGAGGCCCGCATCGCGCAGGCGCAAGGCGACATAGCCTTCAAGGTCGAACCAGGCATGGCCCTCGCGCCCGGCCCGGAAGAAGCGCTCGTTCTCGCCCGCCTGTTCAAGAAACCGCGCTTCGAACCCTGCGTCCACCTCGTAGCTCTTCTGCGCAATGCAAGGGCCCACCACTGCGGCGATGTTCTGCCGGTTCCCGCCCAGCGCTTCCATCGCCGCAATCGTCGCATCGGTCACGCCCGTAAACGCACCCTTCCAGCCCGCATGTGCCGCGCCGACCACGCCTGCACGCTGGTCAACGAACAGCACCGGCGCGCAGTCTGCGGTCAGCACGCCAAGGACCAGGCCAGGGCGGTCCGTCACCAGGGCATCGGCCTTTGGACGATCCGCGTCGGCCCAAGGTTCAGTCACGGTCACCACGTCAGGCGAATGAATCTGGAAGCAGGTCTGCAAGGTCCCGCCCGGCAGCACCGCCTCCACTGCACGTCGGCGGTTTTCGGCAGTCAGCGCCGGGTCATCCTCGCTGTAGCTGACATTGAGCCCCGCAAGGTCACCCGTGCTCACCCCGCCCTTGCGGCCAAGGAAGCCGTGGGCGGCGCCCGACAGGAGCGGATGGGTAAGCGCCTCGACCCTCACGCCTCCAGACTCTTGCTCACCTGCTCGCGCACATCGCGCGACAGCGTCGGCTCGGCGGCGATCCGCTCCAGCTCGGCCCGCATCAGCGCGGCGCGGCCTTCCTCGACCTTCTTCCACCGGCCGAGGTAGGGCACGAAGCGCGCCGCCACGTTGCCGTTTATCGGGTCCAGCTTCAGGATCAGGTCGGCGATCAGGCGGTAGCCTTCGCCGCCTTCCCGATGGAACGCCTGCGCATTGGCCGCAAACGCCATCCACAGCGCGCGGACGCGGTTGGGGTTGGTCATGGTGAAGTCTGGATGCTCGGCCAATGCCTTCACATGCTCGGTCGCCTTGGGATTGAGCGAGCCTGCCTGCAGCGAGAACCACTTGTCGATCACCAGCATGTTGCCGGCAAAGCGCGAGTGGAAATCGGCCAGCGCCGCTTCGCGCTCGGGGCATTCGAGGCTGCACAGCACCATGAGCGCGCCCTGGCGGTCGGTCATGTTGGTGGCGGCATCGTACTGCGCCTTGGCGCGGCGTGCGGCTTCGGCGGGATCGGCGGCCCCGAGATAGACGAGCGCCTGCGTCTTGCACTTGCGCGCGCCCCGCGCCTCGGCGGCAAGGCTGTAGGGCACGGCAGAGACGCGATCGTGCAGGGCCAGCCACTTGTCCTTCAGCGTCTCGCCCAGCCAGCGCTTGAGCCCCTCGCGCTCGGCAAAGATGCGCGTCGGGTCGGCGCGGGTCAGCTGCTCGGCAAGGTAGGCCTCGCCCGGCAGGATCAGCAATTCGCCGCGCATCAGGTCGTCCAATGCGGTGTCATCGAGAATCGCGCCCATCGCCGCGCCGATTGCACCTTGCGATTCCTCGCGCTTCTCCAGCGTCCCCGCCACGGCGCCAACCAGATGCCGCACGATCAGCTGCTGCATCGCCTCATAGCGGGCGAAGGGATCGTCGTCGTGGCGGGCGAGGAAGACGAGGTCCTCCGTCGTCACCGGCGCAACGATCTCGACCGGCGCGGAGAAGCCGCGGTTGATGGAAAGGACGGGGAGCGAGGTGAAGCCCTCGAAGGTGAAGGACTGCTCCGGCTCGGTCAGGACGATCAGTTCCTCGCCGTGGTGCTTCCCCGTCTCGCGGTCGAACAGCGCGATGCGAAGCGGGATCACGAACGGCTTCTTGTCCGGCTGTCCGGGTGTGGGTGCAGTTGTCTGTTTGAGCGTGAGAGTTACCCCTCTGCCTCCGAGAGTTGCCGCTTCGCCCTCGAGAGTTGGATTTGCCGCATCGAGCGTCATGGCAACGCTCACGCGCGGGGTTCCGGCCTGTTCGTACCAGTTGCGGAACTGCTTCAGGTCCAGCCCGGCGCCATCTTCGATAGCCTTTACAAAGTCTTCGCAGGTAGCCGCCTCGCCATCGTGGCGATCGAAGTAGAGCGTGGTGCCCTTCAGGAACCGCTCCGGGCCCGCCAGCACGGTCATCATGCGGATCACCTCGGCCCCCTTGTTGTAGACGGTCGCGGTGTAGAAGTTGCTGATTTCCTGATAGGAATCGGGGCGGATCGGATGCGCCAGCGGCCCCGAATCCTCAGGGAACTGCACGGCGCGCAGAATCCGCACATCCTCGATCCGCTTGACCGGCGCGGAGCCGCGGTCGGCGCTAAACTGTTGATCTCTAAGGACAGTGAAGCCTTCCTTGAGGCTCAGCTGGAACCAGTCGCGGCAGGTCACGCGGTTGCCCGACCAGTTGTGGAAGTACTCATGCGCCACCACGCCCTCGATCGCGTCGTAGTCGCCGTCGGTTGCCGTCTCGGGATCGGCCAGAATATAGCGCGTATTGAAGACGTTAAGGCCCTTGTTCTCCATCGCTCCGGCGTTGAAATCGCTCACCGCGACGATGTTGAAATCGTCAAGGTCATACTCGCGCCCATAGACGTCCTCGTCCCACTTCATCGAGGCGATGAGCGAGCGCATGGCGTGGGTGGTGCGCTCCTCGTCGCCGGGGCGGACGTAGATCGCAAGATTGACCTTGCGGCCCGATTTTGTCGTGAAATTATCGCGGTTTGCGACCAATTCACCGGCCACCAGCGCGAACAGGTACGAAGGCTTGGGCCAGGGATCGTGCCACTCTGCCCAGTGGGTGCCGTCGCCATTGTCGCCCGCGGCAGTGGGGTTGCCATTGGACAGGAGCACCGGGAACAGCGCCTTGTCTCCGCTCATCCGCACCGAATAGACCGAGAGCACGTCGGGCCGGTCGGGGAAGAAGGTGATGCGGCGGAAGCCCTCGGCCTCGCACTGGGTGCAGAGCAGGCCGTTCGAGGCGTAAAGCCCTGAAAGTTGGGTATTTGCCGTAGGATCAATCAGCGTTTCGATGCCGACGTCATGGGCATCGCCGGGAAGTTCGATCACGAGATCGGCGCCGTCCATGTGCCAGTCATTGTGGGCGTGGCCATCGACCGTGACAGACTTTGGCTCGATCGCATCGCCGTTGAGGCGCAAAAGCGAAGTGCCTGTGCCTGCGGGATTTTTCGCCACCTTCAGGGTCGCCTGCACCTTCGTCGCGTTCAGCGAAAGCGCGAAATCCAGCGCGATTTCGGGAACGAGCCATTCGGGCGGGCGATAGTCCGCGCGCCGAATGACTTGCGGGGGGATGACCTGTGGGGCGACGACGGGCTGGCTGGAGAGATCGTTCATGAGGCTGAACTTAGGAACGCGTGCGCGGTGGGGCAATCGCGGTTATCAGGCTTTTGATGGGAAACTTGCTGATCTTCGGAATGGGCTACACCGCGCAGGTGCTTGCGGCGCGGCTGCGGGCGCGGGGCTGGACGGTGCGGGGCACGGGCAGCGCAGGCGATATCGCCTTTGGTGACAAGGCCTTGATCGAGGCCACGCTGGCACGGGCAACGCACGTGCTGTCCTCCGTTCCACCCCTGCGAGAGGGCGGCGATCCGGTATTGCAGGCCTATGGCGGGGCGATTGCTGCCGCGCCGCTCGAGGCCATCGGCTACCTGTCTTCGACCGGCGTCTATGGCGATGCGGGCGGGGCCTGGGTGGACGAAAGCTCAGGTGTCGGCACTGGCAGGCGTTCGGCGCGGACGCAGGCGGACCTCGACTGGCAGGCGCTATCGCCCAAGGTGCGGGTGTACCGCCTGCCCGGCATCTACGGGCCGGGGCGCAGTGCGTTGGAGCGGGTGGCCGAGGGCAAGGCGCATCGCATTGATATTCCCGGGCAAGTGTTCAGCCGCATCCATGTCGACGACATTGCCAGCGGCGTCATCGCGGGGTTTGCCGGGCCTGCCGGCGTCTACAACCTCGCCGATGATCTGCCCTGCAACCAGAACGCGGTGATCGAGGAGGCAGCGCGGCTGCTGGGCGTTGCGCCGCCGCCGATGCAATCGCTTGAGGAGGCGAACCTTTCGCCGATGGCTCTGGCGTTCTATGCCGAGAACCGGCGCGTGGCGAACGGCAAGGCCAAGCGGCTGCTCGGGTGGAAGCCTGCCTATCCGACCTATCGCGATGGGCTGCGGGCCCTTAGCGCCAGCACGAGGCCGAGCATCGCCAGTGCCGAGCCAGCAAGCGCCAGAACCGACCAGCGATAGCCTTCGAACGCGGTGGAAAGCAGCATCGCGACGACCGGCACCAGCACGCCGTTGTAGGCCCCGCGCCCTGCGCCGAGGCGCTGAAGCAGGCGGAAATAGAGCGGGAAGGTGACCACTGAGCCGATCAGACCAAGGTACAGCACGCCAAAGATGTAGCCGGGACGCATGTCGAACTGCGGCGGACCCTCGACGGCCCACGCGAAAGCTCCGTCCATGGCCGCGCCGAACAGCATTGCCCAGGCCAGCATGGGGATCATCGGCGTGCCACGGGCCATGGGGCTGGCCTGCAACACGTTGGCGGACGAAGCGCTGAACAGCGCGGCGGTGGTGAGGGCAATGCCGGTCAGGACTTGTCCCTCGGGCGGGGCCATGCGGTATTCGTGCAGCAGCAGCAGGGCGATGCCCGCCCCCGCCACCGCCGATCCGACGAGGAAGCCGCGCGTCACCGGCTGCTTGAGCACGATCCAAGCAAGCAGCGAATTGGGCACAATCAGCAGCGCGAAAAACACCGCGACGATGCCCGAGGTGAGGTGATGTTCAGCGCGGTACACGAATTGGAAGTTCATGACGAACTGAAGCAGGCCCAGCAGCGCTGCGACTTTCAGCGTGCTGTCCGAAACGCGCAAGGATTCGCGCCGGACCAGCGCAAGCGCCGCCATGCCGATGGCGGCTGCGGTAAAGCGCCAGGTCACCGACCAGCTTGGCGGCACGCTGCCGATCTGGTCCTTGATCACCAGCCAGGTCGAACCCCAGATCAACGCGACGAGGAAGAACGGCCCGGCAACGTCCCATTGCCAGAACTTCGCCTGTCCGGGCAATTCGTGTCCCGCTTGTCCCGTCTCGGTCACAGCGCGGAGATGGCGCGGGCAAGCGCGCAGGCGTGGGCCGGGTCGGTGTTCCAGGCGGTGACAAGGCGCGCGGCGCCCGGGGCACCTTCGGGTGCCGTCCAGTCGTAGAAGTCGAAGCCCTGCGCGCGCAGTGTCGCTTGCTCGGCGGGCGAAAGCACCACGAAGATCTCGTTCGCTTCGACGGCATGGAACACGCGCGATCCGCAGGCCTGCGCGATTTCCTGCGCGGCGGCATTGGCGGCGCGCGCATTGTTGAGCCACAGGTCATTCTCGATCATGGCGAGGACCTGCGCGGCAAGGTAGCGACCCTTCGATTGCAGGTGCCCGGCGCGCTTGCGGCGGTAACAGACAACATCGGCCAGTTCCATGTCGAAGAATACCAGCGCCTCGGCGTTCATGCCGCCATTCTTGACGCAGCCGAAGGTCAGCACGTCGACGCCGGCCTGCGCAGTGACTTCGGCCGGGTGGCAGCCCAGATGCGCAACGGCATTGGCAAAGCGCGCCCCGTCCATGTGCAGGCCAAGGCCGCGACCTTGCGCCAGCGAGCCGATGCGGGCGACTTCCTCTGGCGTATAGACGCGGCCATATTCTGTGGCTTGCGTGATCGATATGGCGTGCGGCTGGACCTGGTGGACGTCGTTGCGGATCGGGTCGATCACGCGCTCGATCGCCTGCGAGGTCAGCTTCGCGCCTTCGCCCTCGGCCAGCATCAGCTTGGCACCGTGGGTATAGAAGCCGGGCGCGCCGCCTTCGTCCATCTCGATATGCGCCTCGCGGTGGCAGACCACGCCGCCGTGGGGTGGCACCATCGCGGCGAGCGCCAGGCAGTTGGCCGCTGTTCCGGTGGCGACCCACAGCGCGGTGCATTCGGTGCCGAAAAGCTCGGAGAAAGCCTCGTCCATGCGCTGCGAGAGGGCATCGCCGTCATAGCCCGAATCGGGCGCATCGGCGGCACGCATGGCATCCCAGACCGCGGGGTGGACAGCGGCGGTGTTGTCGGAGAGAAATTTCATCGGAAACCGCAATGTCGGGAGCGGCGTTTCGGGTCAAGCAGTCACAAAAGGACAGGAAGCACAATGGCCGACGTCAGCATCACTCATCTCGATCAGGGCGCGCGCGGGGAATACCACGCCAAGGTCGAAGGCAGCGACGCAATCGGGCGGCTGACGTATCAACGGAACGGTGACGTGGTGGTGGCCGACCATACTCTGGTGCCCACCGAAATCGGCGGTCGCGGGGTGGCGGGCGAACTGGTCAAGGCGCTGGTGAAAGACGCGCGGCAGTTCGGCTTCAGGATCGTGCCACAGTGCAGCTATGTGGAAGCGGCGTTTCGCCGCCATCCGGAGTGGGCCGACCTCAGGGCCTGATCAGGCTATCCTCGGCAGGGACAGCATGGCGGCTAGGCCGCTGTCCTGCCACTCGATGCTGAACGTGCCTCCGCGGGCGGCGCAGATCCGCTCGATCAGGGTCAGCCCCTGTCCGCCCGAGCGTGATCTGGCGACCACAGGGCGATCGGACTGTTCCTGCCAGACGATAACGTGGCGCGTCTCCAGTCCCTCGCCTTCAGTGCGCGCGTCAAGCGCGATGCTGCCACCGTGCCCGATGGCACCGTGCTTGGTGGAATTGACGGTCAACTCCCCGACGACCAGCGAGATCACGTCGGCCTCCCGCCGATCAACCTCCTGGCTGGCGGCGCAATCAAGCTCGACCCGCGTGCCCTGTGCCGTGCGAAAGGGGAGAATCAGCGTGGAGAGCAGATCATGCAGGTCGGATTGGTCGGTCTCGCCGTCAAACAGGGTCTGTGCGGTGGCAAGGGCCGAGATCCGCGCGACCATGTCGCTGGCAAACTCCGTGTGGGTCTCGTTTCCGCGGGCAACCGTGCGCAACATTGCGCAGACCATGGCGAAGCTGTTCTTCAGCCTGTGGCGCATTTCCGACAGCAGGATCTTCAGCGCCTCGCGATCGGCATGCAGCTGGCTGACGTCGCGCGAGATGGAGATGTAGCCGGCGTGTTCGCCATCAGGGGCGCGAACCGCGGAAAGGCTGACTTCCCACCAGCGAGGCGTGCCCTTGGCGGTGGGGCAGAACGCCTCGAGGCGCACGACGCCGCCTGCGCTGGCGTCGGCCAGGGCAGAACGGATCACCGGCTGGGTATCCTCCGGCCAGAGTGCCGCCCACTCCTGACCGCTAAGTAAGTCGAAGTCCTCGATTTCCATCGCGCAAAGGCCGTTGGGATTCATCCACAACAAGTTGCCCTGCGGATCGACCAGCTTTACGCAATCGGTGCTCTGTTCAAGGACGTGGGACAGGCTTTCAGGAGAGAGTTCTGCTCTAGACAGCATCCGGGAGCCCCCACGCGCGATCAATACAGCATAAAGCCGCAGCGCTACGGCAGGTTCCATATATCAAAAGTAAGTTTTTGCGGCAGACCATGCTGTGTCTGCGGGGAAATGGTGCTGCTGGGGAGGATTGAACTCCCGACCCTGTCTCTTATACACATCTCCG